>NZ_JBPQTP010000050.1:0-43633 GCF_051386395.1 Micromonospora sp. URMC 106 | reverse complement strand
CCCCCCGCCCCTCCGCCGCCCTGCCCGTCCGGTCAAGATCCGGGCAACTTCCGGGATGTAGCGGCCTCCGAGACCGCAGAAGGCACCTACATCCGGGAAGTTGTCCGGATCATGGTGGAGGTGTGCGGGCTCGCGGTGGTGGTGACCGGTCAATAGGATCGACGCATGGTGGCCGAGGGGAGCGCGGGCGGCAGCCTGCTCGCCATCAGCGACCTGCACGTCGGGCACCCGGGCAACCGGGCGGTGGTGGAGGGGCTGCGTCCGGGGTCGCCGGACGACTGGCTGATCGTCGCCGGGGACGTGGGCGACACCGTGGCCGACGTCGAGTGGGCCCTCGGGCTGCTCAGCGACCGCTTCGCGCGGGTCGTCTGGGCGCCGGGCAACCACGAGCTGTGGACGCCGCCGGCCGACCCGGTGACGCTGCGCGGCGTCGCGCGGTACCAGCATCTCGTCGACCTGTGCCGGCGCCTCGGCGTGCTGACCCCGGAGGACCCGTACGCGCAGTGGCGCGGGCCGGGCGGGCCGGTGCTGGTGGCGCCGCTGTTCCTGCTCTACGACCACAGCTGGCGCCCGGAGGGGTTCGACACCCCGGAGGCGGCGCTGGCCGAGGCGTACCGGACGGGGATCGTCTGCACCGACGAGTTCCTGCTGCACCCCGACCCGTACCCGAGCCGGTCGGCGTGGTCCGCGGCCCGGGTCGCCGAGACCGCCCGGCGCCTCGCCGGGCGGGCGCCGGGGCTGCCGACCGTGCTGGTGAACCACTGGCCGCTGCTGCGCGAGCCGACCCGGATCCTGCGCTACCCGATCTTCGCCCAGTGGTGCGGCACCGAGGCCACCGCCGACTGGCACCTGCGCTTCGACGCCGCGGCGGTGGTCTACGGCCACCTGCACATCCCCCGCACCACCTGGCACGACGGGGTGCGGTTCGAGGAGGTCTCGGTGGGCTACCCCAGGGAGTGGCGGTCCCGCGCCGTACCGCCGTCGCTGCGGCGGATCCTGCCCGCGCCCCCGACATGACGACGGGCCCCGGCGCACCGGGGCCCGTCGGCGTCGTCCGGCTCAGGCCGTCACGGCGTCCAGCGACTTCTTGATCGCCTTCGGGTCGGTCGGCTTGCGCGGCGCGTCCGCGCGCAGCTCGATCATCCGCTCGCCGATCTCCTGGAGCTGCTTACGGCCGAGCGCCTCGCGCACCTTGGGGAACCACTCCTGCTCCTCCTCCTCGACGTGGTGCAGGACGCTCTCGATCAGCACCGTGGTCTTGGCGTTGAAGCGCTCGTCGTCGGCGTCCATGGTGAACAGCTCGGCGCAGAGCACGTCGGCGACGTGGTGCTCCTCGTACGACTCGAGGATGTCGTCCTCCAGGTCGGGCAGGAGCTTGCGGATCTCCGGGTACATCACCTCGTTCTCGAGGTAGGTGTGCACCGTGAGGGCCTCCAGGATCTCGCTCACCAGCTTCTGCCGCTGCGCGGCCGGCCCCTCCTCGGCATCCTGGAAGGCCTTGAACAGGCGGCGCATCTCCTTGTGATCCTCTTTCAACAGGACGATGGCATCGGTGGACACCGTTGACCTCCTCGGCTCGTTCGACGCCTTCTCCCGTACCCCCGCTGTGAGCAGCGAAAACGGGTGGGGCCCGGCGGATCACCGCCGGGCCCCACCACGGGTCGTGCCGTGCTGTCACCTCACCACGTTGTACGCGTTGACCATGCCGGCGCCGTAGAACGAGTTGCGCTCGCCCCCGGTGCAGGTGGCCGGGAAGCCCGGTCGCGGCTCCCAGACACCCTCCTCACAGGGGACCGACTCGGCGGTCCGCTCGAGGAAGGACGCCAGCTGGCCCGGCGCCATGCCGGGGTGGGCCGACAGGGCCAGCGCCGCGACGCCGGCCGCGTGCGGGCTCGACATCGACGTGCCCTGCTTGTAACCCCAGCCGTTGGTCTTCGTCGCCGTGTTGAAGGTGGTCGACAGGATGCCGTCGGTCGGGGTCGAGCTGGCGCCGTTGGTGCGGTACCGGGTGTCGCCGCCGGGCGCGGTGACGTCCACGACGCCCAGGCCGTACGAGGAGTAGTAGCTCTTCTTGCCGGTCGGGGCGACCGCCGACACCGTCACGACACCCGGCGCCTCGGCCGGCAGGACGAGGCAGGAGTTGGTGAGGTTCTCGCGGTCCTCGGGCGTCCCGTTGTTCGGGCTGCCGGTGTCGGTGATCTTATGGGCGAGGTCCCAGTTCGAGTTGCCCGCGGACGCGATGTTCAGCACGCCCTTGCTCTGCGAGTAGCGGATGGCCCGCTGCACGGCCTGCCACACCGGACGCTGACGCGCGTCGTTGCGGCAGTTCAGCTCCCACGGGTCGATGAAGTAGCTGTTGTTGGTGACCTGCATGCCGTGGTCGGCCGCCCAGACGAAGCCGCAGAGCGCGGCCTCGGGGAAGATGTAGCCGTCGTTGTTGACGACCTTGACGGCGGCCACCTTGACGCCCGGCGCCACACCGGTCACGCCGACGCCGTTGACGGCGGCGGCGATGGTGCCGGCCACGTGGGTGCCGTGGTCGGAGGTGGTCGGGTTCCAGGCGGACTCGGTGGTGTCGGAGACCCCACCGATGCAGGACGTGCTCTTGTCCTTGGCGATCTGGCTGGCCAGGTCGGGGTGGCTGGAGGAGATGCCGCTGTCCAGCACGCCCACCACCACGCCGGCGCTGCCGGCGTTGACGGCGTGGGCCTGCGGGACGTCGATCATCGGCATGTCCCACTGCTGACCGAAGAGGGGCTCCTTGGTCGGGTCGGCGGTCGCGTTGGCCGCCGCGGCCGCGGGGACCTCCAGGGTCTCGCCCTCGTCGAGGGCGGTGCCCAGGCCGGCGGTGGACGCCACCGACTCGATGCCCGCGCCCGCCACGTCCGTGACGAAGTCGGGGTTGGTCGAGCGGACGACGAGCACGCCGATCTGGTCGTAGCTGGCCACCACGGTGCCCTTGGCGGCGGCCACGCGGGCGGCCGCCTTGTCGGTCTTGGCGCCCTGCGGGGCGAGCACCAGGAACGTGGTGTCCGGCCCGGCGGCCGACGCCGCCGGGGCCAGCCCGCCGGTGACGGCGAGGCCGACACCGAGCGTCACGGCCGACGCGGCAGCCAGTGTCTTGCGACGGAGGTTCTTCACACAGACTCCCAGGGGGATGTTTCCAGCCGGGTACGCCCCCTGGCGGGGAGCGGCCGGCGGGAGGCGGGCGGGACGCCCTCCTCCGATCCACCAGCGTAGGAGCGGAGTGTGGCGTTACACACATCCGTTCGGCCAGACAGGAAGTGTCAGACGGTGGCGAGCGTGTGGGGGATCTCGTCGAGCAGCTCCCGGGCGAGGAACCCGATCCGGCCGAACCGCGGCACCAGCCGCTGGCCGCTCACCGCGTGGGCGAACGCCGCCCAGCACGCGGCCTGCGCCGGCTCGGCACCCCGGGACAGGAGTCCGGCGAGCAGTCCGGCGCGGACGTCCCCGCTGCCGGACGTGCCGAGCCCCGCGTCGCCGCTCTCCTCCCGCCAGCTCCGGCCGTCCGGTGTGGCGATGTGGCCGTAGAGCGAGACCACGGCCTCGTACCGGCCAGCCAGCTCGATCGCGTCGGCGTCCAGGTCGTCGCCGGGATCGCGGCCGAGCAGGTGCCGGGCCTCGGTCAGGTTGGGGGTCAGCACCACCGGCCGCCCGGAGCCGACCAGCAGGTCCGGGGCGTGGCTGAGCGCCCCCAGGGCGTACGCGTCGAGCACCAGCGCCGTCTCCCGGGCGGCCGCGTCGAGCACGAGGCGCAGCAGGCGCGCGGTCTCGTCGATGTCCTTGAGGCCCGGGCCGACGGCCACCACGTCGGCCTCGGCCACCAGCTCGGTCAGCCGGTCGCCGGGCCGGCCGGCGACCGCGCCGTCGGCGGTCTCCGGCAGGCCCACCACCAGCGCCTCGGGCACCTGGATGCTCAGCGCGGCGGCGGTGGACTCGGCGGCGGCGAGTTGCAGCACGCCCGCCCCGGCCCGCAGCGCGGCCACGCCGGCGAGCAGCACCGCGCCGGGGGCGAACCGCGAACCGCCGGCCACCAGCACCGTGCCCCGCGCCTCCTTGCCCCCGGTCGGCACGGGCAGTGCCCAGTCGCGCAGCAGGCCGGGGGTGATCACCTGGGTGTCAGACCGGTTCGGCATGGACCTCGTCCTCCCTGGTCGGCCGGGCGCCCTGCTGGCGCAGGTGACCGACGTCGTTGAACACGTCCGGGACCAGCCGGCCGTCGGCCCCGGCGGACCAGCCGGTGACGGAGCAGTTCGCGACGACCTGCTCCCGAGTCAGCGCCATCAGCTCCGCCTCGGTGAGCCCCTCCACCAGGTAACGGGTCAGGAAGACCAGAGCGTCGTGGCCGAACAGCAGCACCCGCCGGCCCGCGTGGTCGCGGCGCAGGTCGCCGAGGAGGGCGCGCAGGCGCAGCGCCACGTCCGTCCAGGACTCGCCGCCGGGCGGCCGGTAGTAGAACTTGCCGAGCCGGTCCCGGCGGGCCGCCTCCTCCGGATGTCGGCGGCGCACCCCGTGCCCGGTCAGCCCGTCGAGGATGCCGAGCTCCCGGTCGCGCAGCCGCTCGTCGCGGCTGAGCGGGATCCCGGTGCCGGCCAGGGCCAGCTCGGCGGTCTGGACCGCCCGCAGGTACGGCGACACCACCGCGACGTCCGGCCGGCGGGCCTCGGGCAGCCCGGCCAACCACCGCGCGGTGGCGCGGGCCTGCTCCTCCCCGGTCGGGCTCAGCGGCACGTCCGCGTCCCGGTGGGTCAGGTCGATCAGCTCGGCGCCGGACGCCTCGGCCGCCGTGGCCGCCACGTTCGCCGTGCTCTCGCCGTGCCGGACGATCCAGAGCGCTGCCAGTTCCGCCATGCGGCACCCCTACCCGGGGCCTGCCCCGGATAACCGCGCCGCCCACCGCGGGGCGTGAACGGGGACAGGCCGGGTAAGCGCTGCCTCCACCTGACACCGAGACGGGGGAGGTAGTCCGTGGCCACCATGACCAAGGAACAGATCAGCCCGGTGAAGGATCAGAACTACGACCTGATCCACGTGCTGCAGATGTCGCTGAAGCACATCTGGAAGCTGGACACGTACATCGCCGACGCGGACGAGCGGGGCGACACGGAACTGGCCACCTGGTTCCGGAAGATGCAGGAGAACAACCGCAAGGCGGGTGAGCAGGGCAAGAAGATGCTCCTGGCGCGCCTGCAGGAAGACATGAGCTGAGCACGGCCGACCACCGCGCGTAAGACCGGCGCACTCGGGGGCAGCGCGGCCGGGCGTCGACGTGGAGAATGTCCATCCGGGTCGCACGGGATGGAGCCGCCGATGACGGTCGTCAGGGGTCTGCGCGAGGCGCTGGTGTTGTTCGTGATCGCGCTGGTCGTGGTCGCGGCCGCCGCCGGGCTCTGGGTCGTCCTGGGCGGCGGCGACTTTGCCTACCGGTTCGGTATCGCCCTGGTGGTGGTCGGCGGGCTGCTCGGGGTCACCGGTGACCTCACCCTGAGCCGCGTCGGCATGCTCGGGGCGCGGGCCACCTTCGGCGCGGCGCCCGAGCGCGAGGCCGCCGGCGAAGGGCGGGTGCTCACCGGGATCGGGATCTTCCTGTTCGTCGGCCTGCCGCTCATGGCCGTGGGCATCATGCTGATCGCCTGAGCCGGCGCGACGCTGCGCCCGCCGGCCGGCCCGCCGGGTTACGGTGTCAGGCGTGGCGACGCCGGCGGAGGAGATCCGGGTGGGGGAGCGGCTGGTCCGCGTCTCCAGCCCCGACAAGCCCTACTTCCCGCAGCTGGGGCTGACCAAGCTGGACGTGGTGCGCTACTTCCTCGCCGTCGGCGACGGCGTCCTGCGCGCCCTGCGGGACCGGCCCACCATGTTGGAGCGGTGGCCGCGCGGCGTCTTCGACGGCGCGCGGATCGGCACGCGGCAGGACAACCGGGGCGACGCCTTCTACCAGAAGCGGCTGCCGGCGGGGGCGCCCGAGTGGGTGCGCACCGCCCACATCACCTTTCCGAGCGGGCGTACGGCCGACGAGGTCGCGCCGAGCGAGCTGGCCGTGGTGATCTGGGCGGCGAACCTCGGCACGCTGCGGTTCCACCCGTGGCCGGTCTCCGCCGCCGACGTCGAGCGCCCCGACCAGCTGCGGATCGACCTCGACCCGATGCCCGGGGTGGGCTTCGACCAGGTGGTGCCGGTGGCCCACGAGGTGCGCGCGTTCCTCGACGAGCTGGGCCTGACCGGCTACCCGAAGACGACCGGCGGGCGGGGCCTGCACGTCTACCTGTCGATCGAGCCCCGGTGGAGCTTCGGCGACTGCCGGCGGGCGGTGCTGGCGTTGGGCCGCGAGATGCAGCGCCGGCTGCCGGAGCTGGTCACCACCACCTGGTGGCGGGAGCAGCGGGACCGCCCGGTCTTCATCGACTACAACCAGATGTCCCGGGACCACACGATGGCCTCGGCGTACTCCATCCGCCCCACTCCGAAGGCGCTGGTCTCCGCGCCGCTGGACTGGTCGGAGCTGGGCGACGCGCGGCCGGAGGACTTCGACGTCACCACGATGCCGGCTCGCTTCGCCGAGCGCGGCGACCCGCACGCGGGGCTCGACGAGCGGCGCTTCTCCCTGGAGCCGCTGCTGGAGCTGGCCGATCGGGAGGGGCTGGAGGCCCCGCCGGAGCGCTGAACCCGTCGCCGTCGGGCCCGCGCCCGGGCACCGCGGGTGTCTTACCGCCGGCGGCGCGCTGAAGGCACCCGCCCGGGTGTCGGACCGCCGGCGGCGCGCTGAGGGGCACCCGCCGCGCCGCTCACTCCCATGGGCTGCGTTCGCCGTCGAACTCGTCGAAGACCAGCCAGGTGCGGGTGGAGAGCACCCCGGCGATGCTCTGCACCCGGCCCAGCACCACGTCCCGCAGGGTGGCGTTGTCCGGCGCCCGGACCAGGGCGAGGACGTCGTGGTCGCCGCCGAGCAGCGCGGCGTGCTCGATGTAGCGCACCCGGGCCAGCTCCGCCGACACCTCCCGCCACGTGTTCTGTTCGATCTTCAACGCGACGTACGCCGAGGTGCCCAGCCCCGCCGCCTCGGGCGCGACCTGGGCCCGGAACCCGGTGATCACCCCGTCGCGCAGCAGCCGTTCCACCCGGGCGTAGGCGTTGGTGCGGGAGATGTGGATCCGCTCGGCGAGGGTGCGCACCGAGGTGCGCCCGTCGCGGACCAGCTCGTCGAGGATCCGCCGGTCGACCTCGTCCAACGGCCGGGCCGAACGTCCCGTTCCGGCCGCCGGCTCCCCACCCGGTGCGGATTCCTGGCTCATCTCGATGCCTCCCGCATGCCATCCGTCCCGCGTTTGTCATGGATCTTGAGTCAATCATCCGACGGCAGGAGCATAGGCCCACCACACGTCCCAGGAGGTCCCGCCGTGACGACCACACCCGAGGCGGTCCGCAGGGCATCCCCGCGCAGCCGCCGGGCGGCCACCCCGCCCGACCCGGCCAAGCCGCTGCTGCCGGCCACCGAGCCGGTCCGCCTGCTCGATCCCACCGGCACGCCGCTGCCCGCCCCCGCCGACTACCCCGAGCCGCCCGTCGAGGCGCTCGCCGAGATGTACCGGCGGATGGTCGTCGGTCGCCGTTTCGACATCCAGGCCACCGCCCTGACCAAGCAGGGCCGCCTGGCGGTCTACCCGTCCTCGCGCGGCCAGGAGGCCTGCCAGGTCGGCGCCGTCCTGGCCCTGCGCGAGGACGACTGGGTCTTCCCGACCTACCGGGAGTCCATGGCGCTGGTCTCCAGGGGCATCGACCCGGTCGAGGTGTTGACGCTGCTGCGCGGCGACTGGCACTGCGGGTACGACCCCGCCGCCCGGCACACCGCCCCGCAGTGCACCCCCCTGGCGACCCAGTGCGTGCACGCCGCCGGGTTGGCCTACGGCGAGGCGTACCAGGGGCGGGACACCGTCGCGCTGGCGTTCATCGGCGACGGTGCCACCAGCGAGGGCGACTTCCACGAGGGCGTGAACTTCGCCGCCGTGTTCAAGGCCCCTGTCGTCTACTTCGTGCAGAACAACCGGTACGCGATCAGCGTCCCGCTGTCCCGGCAGACCGCCGCGCCGTCACTGGCGTACAAGGGCGTCGGCTACGGCGTGCCCAGCGAGCAGGTCGACGGCAACGACCCGGTGGCCGTCCTCGCGGTGCTCACCCGCGCGGTCGAGCACGCCCGCTCCGGCAGGGGCCCGTTCCTCGTCGAGGCGCACACCTACCGGATGGAGCCGCACACCAACGCCGACGACGCCACCCGCTACCGCGACGGCGCCGAGGTCGAGGCATGGCGGGACCGGGACCCGGTCGCCCGCCTGGAGGCGTACCTGCGGGCCCGCGGCGTGCTCGACGACGCGGGCGTCGCCGCGATCGCCGAGGAGGCCGAGGCGTACGCCGCCGACCTGCGCGCCCGGATGAACGCGCAGCCGGCGGTCGACCCGATGAGCCTCTTCGAGCACGTCTACGCCGAGCCCACCCCGCAGTTGGTCGAGCAGCGCGAACAGGTCCGCGCCGAGCTGGCCGCCGCCCAGGACGAGGAGGGTGAGCGCTGATGGCCGCCCTGACCATGGCGAAGGCGCTCAACGCCGCGCTCGCCGACGCGATGCTCGACGACGACCGGGTGGTCGTCTTCGGCGAGGACGTCGGGGCGCTCGGCGGCGTCTTCCGGATCACCGACGGCCTCCAGGCCCGCTTCGGTGACAAGCGTTGCTTCGACACCCCGCTCGCCGAGGCCGGCATCGTCGGGTTCGCCGTCGGCCTGGCCATGTCCGGGCTGCGCCCGGTGGTCGAGATGCAGTTCGACGCGTTCGCGTACCCGGCGTTCGAGCAGATCGCCTCGCACGTGGCGAAGCTGCGCAACCGCACCCGGGGCGCGTTGAGCGTGCCGATCGTCATCCGGGTGCCGTACGCCGGCGGCATCGGCGGGGTGGAGCACCACTGCGACTCCAGCGAGGCGTACTACGCGCACACCCCCGGCCTGAAGGTGATCACCCCGGCGACGGTCGAGGACGCGTACTCGCTGCTGCGCCAGGCGATCGACGACCCGGACCCGGTCGTGTTCATGGAGCCGAAGAAGCTCTACTTCTCCAGCGCCGAGGCGGAGCTTCCCGCGGCCACCGCGCCGATCGGCCGGGCCGTCGTGCGGCGCCCGGGCCGCGACGCCACCCTCGTCGCGTACGGGCCGGCGGTGCCGGTCGCGCTGGAGGCCGCCGAGGCCGCCCGCGAGGAGGGCTGGGATCTGGAGGTGGTGGACGTGCGCAGCATCGTGCCGTTCGACGACGAGACGGTCACCGCCTCGGTCCGCCGCACCGGTCGGTGCGTGGTGATCCAGGAGGCCCAGGGCTTCGCCGGGGTCGGCGCGGAGATCGCCGCCCGGGTGCAGGAGCGTTGCTTCCACGCCCTGCACGCCCCGGTGCTGCGGGTGTCCGGGCTGGACATCCCGTATCCGGCGCCGATGCTGGAGCACACCCACCTGCCGTCGGTGGACCGGGTGCTCGACACGGTGGCCCGGCTCCAGTGGGACGACCAGCCGGACGAGCGCTGGCTGACCCGGGGGAGCGCGGCGTGACCACCGTGGACGGGACGCAGGTCTTCCTCCTGCCGGACCTGGGCGAGGGGTTGAGCGAGGCCGAGATCGTCGAGTGGCGGGTCGCCGTGGGCGACGTGGTGACGGTGGACCAGAGCGTCGTCGAGGTGGAGACCGCCAAGGCCGTCGTCGACGTGCCCTGTCCGTACGCCGGGCGCGTCGTGGCGCTGCACGGCGCGGCGGGTGAGGTCCGCCCGGTCGGCCAGCCGCTGATCACCATCGCGCCGCTGGACGGCCCCGGCGGGACCGCCGACGAGCCCGCCGGGCACGCCACCTACCGCGAGGAGGAGCGCGCCGGCTCCGGCAACGTCCTGATCGGGTACGGCACCGGCCACGGCGGCGCGGGTCGCCGGCGTCGCCGACCCCGCCTCGCGGCCGCCCCGGAGCCCCGGCCGGCCGAGCCCTCGGCGCAGCGGACCGCCCCGGCGGTGGCGACGGACCGCCCGCGCGACGGGGCGCCCCTGGTCATCTCGCCGATCGTGCGTCGGCTGGCCCGCGAGCACGGCCTCGACCTCGCCGCCCTGCGCGGCAGCGGCCCCGGCGGCGTGGTGCGCCGGGCCGACGTGGAGGCCGCCCTGGCCGAGGCGTCCTCGCCGGCCGCCCGGCTCGCCGCGGTGCCGGACCAGCCCGCCGAGCCGGCCGCGCCCGGGGCGGCGGACGTGGTCGTCCCGCTGACCGGCATCCGCAAGGCGATCGCCGACAAGCTCTCCCGCAGCCGGCGGGAGATCCCCGAGGTGACCATCTGGGTGGACGTGGACGCCACCGGGCTGCTGGAGACCCGGGCCGCGATCAACGCGGCGACCCCGGACGCGCCGGTGAGCATCCTGGCCCTGCTGGCCCGCATCTGCCTGTCCGGGCTGCGCCGGTACCCGCAGCTCAACGCCCGCGTCGACACCGAGGGCCAGCGGATCGTCCAGTCGGCCGGCGTGCACCTGGGCATCGCCGCCCAGACCGACCGGGGGCTGGTCGTGCCGGTGCTGCGCGACGCGCAGCGGCTCACCACCGCCGAGCTGGCCGCCGAGTTGGCCGCGACCACCACGGCCGCCCGGGCCGGCACGCTGCCCCCGGCCCGCCTCACCGGGGGCACGTTCACGCTCAACAACTACGGCGTCTTCGGCGTCGACGGCTCCACGCCGATCATCAACCACCCGGAGGCGGCGCTGCTCGGGGTGGGCCGGATCGTGGACAAGCCGTGGGTGGTGGACGGGCAGCTCGCGGTGCGGAAGGTGACCCAGCTCAGCCTGACCTTCGACCACCGGGTCTGCGACGGGGGCGTGGCCGGCGGCTTCCTGCGGCACGTCGCCGACTGCGTCGAGCAGCCGGCGCTGCTGATCGCCAACGTCTGACCCGCCGCGACGGCCCCGGTCCCGCCTCCCGGCGGCGCCGGGGCCGTCGCCGTCGCGGCGGGCGTTTCCCCCGACGCGGGCAGGGAATGCCGGCCGGGCAGGCTCGCCGAGGGGAGGACGAGGTGGCGTACCCCGACATGCCCTCCGCCGGTGGCGTACGCCGCCACGCGGTCGCCGGCGCCCCGCTCCTCTGCGACGCCCGGGAGCACGGTCTCGTCGGCGACGGGGCGACCAACGACCAGCCGGCCCTGGCCGCGCTGGTGGACCGCCTCGGCGACGCGTACGCCGCCGACGGCCGCGTCCGGATCATCTACTGCCCGCCCGGGGTGTACTCGATGCGGGACTCCGGCACGGTCTGGCGTTCCGGGGTCTCGCTCATCGGCGCCGGCCCGGGGGCCACCCGCTTCGTGCTCAGCAACTCCGGCAACCGGGCCGACCCCGCGCCGCTGGCGTTCTACACCGAGCAGCAGCACGGGGCCGACCGGGACCGCCACCTGGCCGACTGCACCTTCGCCGACTTCGAGATCGACGGCTCCGGCGTGGCGTCGGCCGACTACAACCCGTTGGCGAAGGGACTCGGCCTGCAGTACGTCGTCCGGGGCGTGTTCCGCAACCTGTACATCCACCACACCGCCGCCACCGGCCTGGGCTGCGACTTCCTCCAGGACTGCCTCATCGACGGGGTGCTCGTGGTCGGCTGCGGCCGGCTGGACAACGGCACCGAGATGGGCGGCGCGGGCATCGGCGTCGGCATCGGCGGCTGGGGCAGCGTCGAGCGGTTCAACATCGTCAACTGCAGCGCGGTGGCCAACGCGACCAACGGGATCTTCCTGGAGCTGCAGAAGGCGAGCCATCTGCGTCCCCGGGGAGTGCGCATCATCGGCTGCCACGCCCAGGGCAACCGCTTCGGCATCTCCGACTGGGGCGCGAACGGCCTGATCGTCTCCGCCTGCACGATGACCGGCAACCTCGAGGCGGGCTTCCACGTCTCGGCGAAGGGCACCACGCACACCGCCGGGCGGGGCGGCCTGCTCACCGACTGCGTGATCGACGGCAACCTGCGCGACGGGGTGAGCATCGGCAACACCCCCGGTCCGTACACGATCCGCGGCAACCGGATCAGCGGTAACGGCCGGCACGGCTACCACCAGCGCAACCTCGGCGGGGTGGAGGAGCAGATCGCCGAGGAGATCGTCATCGAGAGCAACGACTTCTACGGCAACAGCGCCGACGCGATCCGCATCGACCGCCCGCTGCGCGACGTGATCCTGGTCGGCAACCGCATCCGCAACAACGGGCGGCAGTGGGCGCCGGCGATGAGCGGGCACGGCGACTCGGTGCGCTACAGCGAGCGGACGGTGGTGGACCGGCGGGCGACCTGGCCGAACGACGGCCACCGGGGCAAGGTGGTACGCGTCGGCGACCGGATCGCCGTCGTGGCGGCCAACGACGACACCGAACTCACCCTCGCGCCCATCCGTCCCGACGCGTCCAGCGCGTGGAGCGGCGCCACCCCGCCACCGGGAACGCCGTACGAGCTGCCGGCCGGGCCGCCGGTGCGGGCCGGCATCACGATCAACGCGGCGGTCGACTCGGCCACCATCCGGGGCAACCGGATCTGGGACAACAAGAACCCGAGCACCCAGAACCACGGCCTGTGGATCACCGACGAGGGTAGCTGCGTCGACTGCCGGGTGGAGGACAACGACCTCGCCGGCAACGCCGACTCCGCCATCCGCATGGACACGCCGCCCGTCGGCGGCCGGTGGGAACGCAACCACGGCGACGACGACTGGACGTGAGCCCGCGCGGGCGCGCGCCCGACCTCCGGGTCTGCCGGAGTCCGTGCGGCGGCGACGGGAGGCTCCTTCCCGGCGCAAGGCGCGCGGGCCGGCGCAACCGGGACAGGCCGGCACTCTCCGCTCCGGCGGTGGCGGGTCGGGCCTATCCCGGACGGACCCGGAAACCGGGCCCAGCCAACCCATTTCGCGCAGTCCGGCAAATGCTTCCCATAATTGATTTCCCGTTTCGCCGAAATTGCGCCGGTCCCCGAGTGGGATGGAGAGAATGTGGCGGAGGGACACCAATTAACGGGGGGACGCATCATGAAGTTGAGGCGGCGACTGACGGTGTTGGCCGTGACCATCGCGGCCACGCCGTTGGCCCTCGGCGGGTGCACCGCCGACCGCAAACCGGGTGACCGGCCGGCCGAGGGCCGGGCGGCGGCGCCGGAGCTGACCGTCACGCCCACCGACCGTGCCCGCGAGGTGCCGGTCAGCGCCGAGGTGGGAACCGCCGTCAGGGGCGGGCGGGTCACCGCCGTGCGGATCACCGACGACAAGGGCGCGCGGGTCGAGGCGGAGCCCCGGGAGGACGGGTCGGCCTGGGTGCCGAGCCGGCCGTTGCAGCCGCGGCGGACCTACACCGCGGAGGTGACCGCCACGGGTGACTCGGGGAAGACCACCACCCGGAAGACCACCTTCACCACGATGCCGGAATCGACGAAGCCGGAAATCACCAGCACGTTGTATTTCGCCGGCAACCGGACGTACGGCACCGCCATGCCGGTGACCGTCGCTTTCGACCCGCCCATTCCGAAAGAGGCCAGGGCGGACGTGCAGCGCCGATTGTTCGTGAAGACCGACCCGCCGCAGCCGGGCGCCTGGTCGTGGGTGTCCGACGGCAGTCAGGTCTATTACCGGGCCCCCGATTTCTGGCGCCCGGGGACAAAGATCAGCGTCCGGGCCGGGCTGGAGGGCCTGCCCATCGGCAAGGACCGCGTCGGCGACTCCGACCGGACCGCCACCTCGAAGATCGGCCAGCAGGTGGCCCTGGAGATCGACAACGCGACCAAGCAGATGTCCGTGCTGCGCGACGGCAAGGTCGTCCGCAAGATCCCGGTCAGCATGGGCAAGCCGAGCACGCCGACCTCCAGCGGCAAGATGGTGATCATGGAGAAGCACGAGTACACGACGTTCGACACCCGGGGTTCGGCCGACCCCTACGTGGTCGACGTCGAGGACGCCCAGCGGCTCACCTGGGGCGGTGAGTTCATCCACGCGGCGCCCTGGTCGGTGGGGGACCAGGGCAACACCAACGTCTCGCACGGCTGCACCAACGTCTCGAACGAGGCCGCGGACTGGCTGATGGGCGTCACCCAGGTCGGCGACCTGGTCACCATCAAGGGCACCGAGGTGCAGTTGAACGAGGGCAACGGCTGGACGGCCTGGAACGTCAGCTGGGACGAGTTCGTGAAGGGCAGCGCGCTGCCCGTGCCGGCCGGGCTCCGGCCGGCCCCCTCGCAGGCCCCGCACCCGGGCGCCGTGGCCGGGGGCTCGCCGGCGCCGGCGCCGTCCGTCCGCGGCGGCTGACCCGGCGGTACGCACACCGGGGGACCGGTCCGCCGCCGTGCGGGCCGGTCCCCCGGCGCCACCTGGCGGCGGACCGGGGCGCTCAGGCCAGCGGCACCCGGGCCACCCCGCGGCCGGTGAGGCTGCCCAGCCAGAGGCGGTCGCCGTGCTGACGCACGCCGGTGATCATGTCGTAGCTCCCACGCGGCCCGTGCAGCGTCCGCAGCACCCGCCCCTCGCCGTCCACCAGCGCGACCAGGCCGTAGCGCAGCGGCTTCGGCTGCACGGCGGCCGGCAGCACCGCCACGAGCTGGCGCAGCCGGGGGTGCGGCAGCAGCCGCTCGACCACCGGCACCCGGGGGCTGGGCAGGGCGATCCAGTACGTCCCGTCGCCGACCGGCGTGAGATTGTCCGGGTACGCCGGCAGGTCGGCCAGCACGGTCACGGCCCCGTCGGGCAGGCTGACCCGCACCAGCCGGTGCGTGGCGGTCTCCACCAGCATCAGCGCCGACTCGTCCGGGGCGAGCGCGATCCCGTTGGGAAAGTAGAGCCCCGCGCAGACGACGTCGGTGCGCCCGCTGCGCGGGTCGTACGCCAGCACCCGCCCGTTGGGCCGGTGCTCCAGCAGGTCCCGCTTCCAGTGCGACAGCGGGAAGCGGTCGGACGAGTCGGTGAAGTAGACGGTGCCGTCGCGGGCGATGGTGGCGTTGTCGGCCAGGTGCGCCCGCGCGCCGAGCCCGCCCAGCTCCCGCACCGCCCCGTCGCCGGTCACCCGCAGCAGCCCCCGGTACGCGTCGCACACGACGAGGCTGCCGTCGAGCGGGTCGACCTCCACGCCCAGCGGCCGGCCACCGGTCTCGGCGAGCGGCCGGGGCCGGGTGCCCGGTGGCGCGTCCACCGGCCACCACCAGAGCCGGCCGTCCTCGGCGCCGCTGACCACCCGCCCGGACGGGTCGACCACCACGTCCTCGGGGCCGGCGACGCCGTCGGGCAGGGGCAGCAGCTCGGCGGAGTCGAGCCGACGGTCGCTCGGGGCCCACGGCCCGTCGAGCGGGGGCGGGACGGTGGCGGGCTCGCGGACGGGGCGGATCAGCCGGGGCGCGCGGGCACGGGGAGCGACCATGGCCCATTCTCGCCCGTCGCTGCCGCACCCCGCCGACCCCGGCGCCTCCTCCCTGAGGAGGATCGGGGACGCCCCCGAGGGTGACCCTGGGCGGACCCGGATCCGGTCCCTGGGCAGGGCGGAAATGTCGGTGGTGGGGGCTAGATTCGTCGGCATGAGGCAGCGTGCGGACCGGTTCCACGTCGAGATCAGCGTGGACGACCACGTGGTGGACGTGCGGGCGACCGGCGAGGTCGACATCGCCACGGTCGCCACGTTCCGTTCCGCGCTCTGGGCGGCCCCGGCCCGGCCGGTGCTCCGGCTGGATCTGTCCGGCGTCCGGGTGCTCTCCGCCGCCGGGGTCCGGACGCTGGTCGCCGCGCACCTGCGTGTTCGCGCCCGGGGCGGCGAGCTGGTGCTGCTGCACCCCGACCCGGTGGTCGCGCGGGTGCTGCGGGCCACCGGCCTGCACCGGGTCATCCCGATCGTCGACCCGTGCGCCCCGACCGCCGACCCGCGCTCAGACCGGGAGCTGGTGGCCTGCTGACGCCCTTCGAGGGCAGCGTGCGGGGCGCGAGCGACCGATTGCCGCCCCGGGCCGACGGCGGCGTCGGGATCGATCAGATGTGGAACCGGGGCCGACGGCGCGTGGGCGCGCCGACCCCGGGTCGTTGGCTCAGCGGCTCAGCGGACGCCGACCAGGTCGACGACGAAGACCAGCGTCTCGCCCGGCTTGATGACGCCACCGGCACCCCGGTCGCCGTAGCCCATGTGCGGCGGGATGGTCAGCTTGCGCCGACCGCCGACCCGCATGCCCACCACGCCCCGGTCCCAGCCGGCGATGACCTGCCCGCCGCCGAGCGGGAACTCGAACGTCTCGCCCCGGTTCCAGGAGGAGTCGAACTCGCGGCCGGTGGAGTGCGCGACCCCCACGTAGTGGACGTCGGCCAGCTGTCCCGGCTGGGCCTCCGGCCCCTCGCCGACGGTGATGTCCTCGATGACGAGATCGGCGGGTGGCGCGCCCTCGATCGGGCCCACCTCGGGCTTGCCGGAGCGGGCGCCTGCTGCCTGGTTCATGCGGGAGTCTCCTGCCGTTCGGTCCTGATGTCCCGGTCACCAGAGATCCTGCCGGATGCCCCCCGCCCGGCGCGCGGCGGTCTCCAAAGCCGCCCGTGGGCCCGCTGACCGACCCGGCGCGGTCAGCGGGCGCACAGACCAGCGGGCGTCACCGGTGGTGACGCCCGCTGGTGGCGATGCCGGATCAGGTCACCGCAGCCAGGGGAAGCGCTGGACGAGGGGGAGCTTCGCCCACGTCGCGCCCAGGCCCAGGGTGGCGCCGGCGTCGACCAGCGCGAGACCGGCCAGCAGGGCCGCGTTGAGCAGGTGGTCGTCCAGGAAGGGGTTGTTCTCGGGAGGCAGGACGACCGTCCACATCATCACGTAGAGCACCGCGCCGGCGACGGCGGCCACGCGCATGCCGATGCCCAGCAGCAGCGCCACGCCGATCGCGGCCAGGCCGGTCATGAAGAGCACGTCCGCCCAGGCGGCTCCGGCGATGCCCTGGTAGAAGCCCTTGAACGGGCCGGCCGCGCCGAAGGTCAGGAAGCCCTTGGTGGGGCTGCCCCCGTTGATCCAGGCGTTCTTCGCCTCGGTGGCGTGTCCCAGACCGAAGACCTTGTCCAGGAACGCCCAGAGGAAGGTCCAGCCGAGGGCGATGCGGATGCCGGCGAAGACGTACCGGGTGGCACGCTCGCGGGCGGTCTCGCCGGTGTGCCGGGTCTGCGCCGCCGGTGCGGTGGTCTCGGCGGTGATCCGCTTGGTTGTCGCGGTCATTGTCTCCACGTCCCTTCGGTGTGCCTCGCACCGCGCTTCCCGGTGGCATCTCCATTGGACGCCCGTCGGCGGCCGGCGGGCAGGGCCGACCGGGCCCCGTCGGGCCGGGACCTTCGACCTCTTCCGCACCGGTCCACCCGGCCGTGCCGACCCGGTCCCGCGACCCTGCCCGGGGGACCGTCGCGGGACCTGATGACCGCGCCGCCGGTGACCACCTGGCCGGAGGCGACCGTCTCCGCCGCCGCCCGGCAGTTGGACCGGGAGTCGGTGAAGCGGCTGCCGGTGCTCGACGACCTGGGCCGGCTCGTCGGCATCGTCACTCGGGGCGACCTGCTGCGGGTGCACCTGCGCACGGACGCGGAGATTCGCGAGGACGTCGTGCAGGAGGTGCTGCGCCGGGTGCTCGGGGTGCGGGACGGCCTGGTCACCGTCCAGGTGCGCGACGGTGAGGTGACGCTCGACGGCCGGCTGGACCGGCGCAGCGCGGTCGAGCTGGCGGGCCGGCTGGCCGGGCAGGTCAGCGGCGTGGTCCGGGTGACCAGCACCATCGCGTACGACGTCGACGACAGCGCCCTCGCCGAGGTGGACCCGGGCCGGGTCACCCCGGTGGCCTGACCCGCGGCGCTCCTCCCGGCCGGCGGGGCCCGCGGACTTGGCCGGACCGCCGTCGGCCGGCGGGCGGCTCGCCTAGGCTCGGGGGCGGACGCGGTCCGGTTCCGCCGCCCGGCCCCGTGCCGAGGTGATCGCGCCCGCGCCGGAGCCGCACGGGCGCCACGTCGCGCGTGGGGAGCGGAACCACCTGTCGTGGATGCGGAGGGCGCCGGGTGGACGAGGCGACGTTCGCGGCGCCGCTGTGGGCCTGGGCGGCGGTGGGCGCGGTCATCGCCGTCATGCTGGCCGTGGACATGCTCTCCCACCGTGACAACCACGTGATCGAGCTGCGCGAGGCGCTGGTGTGGAGCGGCGTCTGGATCACCGCCGGGCTCAGCTTCGGCCTGGTGGTCTGGCTCTGGCGGGGCGGCGAGCCGGCCGTGGCGTACTTCTCCGGTTACCTGCTGGAGAAGGCCCTCTCGGTCGACAACGTCTTCGTCTTCGCGCTGCTGTTCGGGTATTTCCGGGTGCCTGCCGCGTACCAGCACAAGGTGCTCTTCTGGGGGGTCGTCGGGGCGCTCGCGTTCCGGCTGGCCTTCATCTTCACCGGCGCGGAGCTGCTGGAGCGGCTGGCCTGGGCCGGGGTGGTGCTCGGCGCCTTCCTGATCTGGACCGGGTGGCGACTCGCGGTGCGCGGCGAGCCGGACGTCGCGCCCGACCGCAACGTGGCGGTCCGGTTGTTCCGGCGGATGGTCCCCACCGAGCCCCGCTATTACGGCGGGCGGTTCACCGCTCGGGTCGACGGTCGGCGCAGGGCGACGCTGCTGCTGGTGGCGCTGGTCGCGATCGAGGCCACCGACGTGGTCTTCGCGATCGACTCGGTGGCGGCGATCCTGGCCATCACCACCGACACGTTCCTGGTCTGGACGGCGACGGCGTTCGCCGTGCTCGGGCTGCGCAGCCTCTACTTCTGCCTGGCCGGGCTGCTGCGGCACTTCGGCTACCTGCGGTACGGGTTGGCCGTGCTGCTGGCCTTCGCCGGGGCGAAGCTGATCCTGGCCGAGACGCCGGTGGGGAAGCTGCCGGTCTGGCTCACCCTGATGGTGGTCGTGGTGACCCTGTCGGCCGCGATCGGTTGGAGCGTGTTCGCCGCCCGTCGGGAACGACGCCGGCACGCGGGCGGCTGACCCACCGTCCCGGCGTGGGACCGCCGCCCCGGCGGCGGTCAGCCCGGCCGCACGACCGGGTCGGCGAGCTGGGCGGAGAGCACGGCGGGCGCCGCCGCCAGGGACGGGCCGTACCAGGTCAGGTGTCGCCCGGAGAGCAGGGCGCAGGGGACGCCGGGGAACGCCTCCGGCCCGTCGTCGGCGGTGAACCGGTACGGCTCGTCCGGCAGCACCACCAGCTCCGGCTCCCGGGCGCGCAGCTCGTCGAGGCCCGGCCGGGGATAGCGCTCGGCGTCGTCGGCGTACAGGTTGGTGACGCCGAGCCGGCGCAGCACGTCGCCGGCGAAGGTGTCGCCGCCCAGCACCACCCAGGGGCGGCGCCAGACCGGCACCACCGCCCGGCGGGGTGGTCGTGCCGCCGGCACGTCGGCCCAGGCCCGGCGGGCCGCGGCCAGCCACTCCGGTTCGGCCGGTGCGCCCAGCTCGCGGAGCAGGTCGGCCAGCTCGGCCAGCGCTCCGTCGACGGTCCGCGGGTAGGTCACCCGCACCGGTACGCCGGCCGCGACGAGCGCGTCTGCGTCGGCGCGGCGGTTCTCCTCGACGTTGAGCAGGACCAGGTCCGGTCGCAGCGCGAGCACCCGGTCGAGGTCCGGGTACTTGCTGCCGCCGACCCGCGCGACGTCCAGCCCCTCCGGGTGGGCGCACCAGTCGGTGGCCCCGACCAGCAGGCCGGGCAGCGTCAGCGCCACGGCCTCGGTCAGCGACGGCACCAGCGACACGACCCGCACCCCACCCACCTCCCGTCGGCCGACCGCCGGCCCGGGTCGATCATGCCTCGACCGTGGCCCGGTCGGCCGGGCGACCCTTGCGACGCGTGTACAACGTTGTAATACTCGCCTCATCCCCCAGGAGGTGCGATGAGGTCCCACGCCACACCGCCCGCGCCGCCCACCGGCCGGCCCCCCGTACCCGCCGACGACGAGGTTCCGGTGGAGGCGCTCGGCGACCTCTACCGGGACGGCATCACCGCCTGCCGCGGCGCCTTCGCCGTGGAGTGGGTGGACCGCGTCGGCGAGGACATCGACGCGGCCTTCCGGGAGGCCCGCTCCCGCCCGGACGGCGCGGTCGGCCGCGGCCCGCAACGGTGGTACGTGGAGATCCACCCCGAGCAGCTGCGCGGCTTCGTCGACCTGGTCACCCACCCGTGGGTGGTCTCGGTGTGCCGGGCCGTGCTCGGCCCCGACTACGAGATCGTCGAGCTGGGTTTCGACATCCCGTTCCCCGGCGCGGCGATGCAACCGTGGCACCGGGACTTCCCGATGCCGGAGGACACCCGGCGGCAGCGGCGGCTGACCTCGCTGGCGTTCAACCTCACCACGGTCGACACGGTGGAGGAGATGGGGCCGTTCGAGATCGCGCCGGGCACCCAGTGGGACGACGGCCGCGACTTCGACCACGAGATGTTCCCGCCCAAGGAGCGCTACCCCCGCTACGAGCAGCGGGCGGTCCGCAAGTACCCGAGGCGCGGCGACATCTCCGCCCGATCGGCGCTGACCATCCACCGCGGCACGCCCAACGTCTCCACGCTGGCGCGTCCGGTGCTGGTGCTCGGCGTCGACGCGCCCGGCGCGGGCAACGCCGGCCACCACGACATGGCGGTGACCCGGGGGTACTGGGAGAGCCTGCCCGAGCTGGTGCGTGCGCACCTGCCCTGCCCGGTGGTCGACGCCCTCACCCCGATCCGCCAGAAGCACACCATCGAGGGCCTGGTGATGGGCGCCGAGTGACCGTCAGGCGGGGCGGGGCTCGCGGCGTACGTCGTCGCTGTCCGGCCGCAGCCACTGCTGGCGGGTCAGCGCGTACTCGACCTCGCCGTGCTCCGCCCCGTCGATCATCTCCGGCCAGTCCCCGACGTACGTGCGCACGTAGCGCAGCCCGGCCTTCTCCATCACCCGGCGGGACGCCGCGTTGACGGTCATCGTGTTCGCGGTGACCCGTTCCACGCCCAGCTCGGTGAAGCCCTTGTCGATCAGCGCCCGGCAGCCCTCGGTGGCCAGGCCGCCGCCCCAGGCCGCCCGGCGCAGCCGGTAGCCCAGCTCCACCTCGTGGGCGTCGCCGTCGCGCGTCGGGCGGAACTCGAACCAGCCCAGGAACTCGTTCGACGCGCGGCTCAGCGCGGCCCACCAGCCCAGGCCCGGCGGCCGCCGGTAGTGGGCGAGGATCCGGGGCAGGGTGCGCTCGCGGATCACCTCGGGCGGGGTGGGCCGCCCGCCGGTGAGGTACCGCATCACCTCGGGGTCGCCGTCCAACTCGACGAGCAGGCCCGCGTCGTCGGCGGTGAACTCGCGCAGTGCCAGCCGGTCGGTGCTCAGGAAGATCGCCACCGGCCCATCCCAGCGTCGAGATCCGGGCGGCTCAACCGGATTTCCCGCCGCACCACCGCGGCACCGGCCATGATCGACGGCCTAGACTCGCCCCGGCCGACGGGTCGGCCCGGGTCGACGGCAGGACGGACGGATCAGGCGCATGACGAGCACCGGTGGCGGGGACGGTTCCTGGCTGCGCGTGGTACCCGGGGAGGGCGGACGGGGCCCGCTGCTCACCCGGGCCGGCCAGCTCGTGCACGGCGCCCGCCGCCTCGGCGAACTCGCGCACCGGCGCCCGACCGGCATCACCGGCCACCAGTGGAGCACGGCCACCCGGGAGGGCTACGACTTCGTCGTCTGCGCCGCCGACACGGCCCGGCCGGTCTTCGCCGTCGAGATCGGCCCGGTCGCGCCCGCCGGCTCCGCCGGGCAGCGCGCCGAGCGGATGAAGAACGTGGTCGCCGAGGCGGTCGGCCTGGCGGTGCTGCGGATCGGGTCGCCCACGCTGCGGGCCGACGAGCACGGGCGGCGGATCGTGGCGTACGTGATCGACGCCCGCGCCTACGCGGCGCTCGGGGCGGGGGAGCCGGAGGCGGCGGACGCGCCCGCGGTCGGGTTCCGCGACATCCTCGGCCGGCTCCCCGACGGGCGGACCGGCCACGTCAACGACCTCGGCGCCCTGGCCCGGGCCGCGGCGGTCGACGCGTACGTGTCGCGACGGTTGGTGGACCCCATCGTCCGAGGGCTGCACGTGAGCTGGCGGGGCGGGCCGGCCGAGGGGTGGAGCTGGGTCGAGGTGCGTCCCGGCGCCTGCCTGGTGGAGCGGGTGACGGTACGCGAGGAGCGCCTCTCCGCCGGCGTGGACCCCGCCCGTCTGGCCGAGGATCTGGCGGCGATGGCCGTCGGCGAGCGGCTGCACCACCTGGAGACGGCCGAGCCGGCCCTGACGCCCCGCGACGAGCTGCTCGCCGACATCCGCCGGCTGGAGTCGCGGCGTGACGAGATGGTGAACGGATTCGCCTTCGCGCACCTCTGCGCGGACTGAGCCGTCCGGTCGTCGCCGGCGCCACGACTGCCTCGAATTCTCCGGGCCGCGTTGAACCTTCGCGGCCGTCGTGCCGTACTCCTGCGGGAATGGACAGGATCTCCCCGTCCGCGCCCGGCGGCGCGGAAGACGGTGCGGAAAGGGCATCGTCGGTCATCGACGTGTCAACGGTCCGCCGCGACGACCTCCGTCGGGGTGTGCCATCTCAATTCCGTCGGTCCGCCCGAGGTCTCGAATCAACCACCGGATCGAGAAGGAGAGCAATTCGATGCGCAGGTCCACACGGGCGCGCCGGTCATCCGGTAACGCGCGGAGCAAGCGGCTGCTGGCCGTGGTCGGCACGCTCGCGGTCTTCGGCGGAGTCGTCGCCGTCACCCAGATCTCGTCGGCCCAGGACCGCCGGTCGGCCGCCACCCGGCCGGCCGCCGCGGCCTGCGTGGAGCCGAGCCCCGGCGCGACCGCGCCGAGCGGGCGTGGCACCACCCGGACCTGGCAGGACGGCCGGTGGGTGCGCAACCACTGGGGTGACGGGCAGCAGTCGGTCGCCGAGTGCCAGCAGGACCGGGCCGGCGGCGCCGACAACGGCGGCTCGGCGATCGCCTGCCCGGACGTGGCCGGCCGGCTGCCGCGGGTGCCCGACCGCGCGCGGGCCGAGGTCGACCGGAACCTGAGCCTGTTGCAGACCCAGATCGCGGAGGCCGACCGGCGGCTGGCCGCCGAGGGCCGCCGGGGGCAGGACTTCGTCCGCAGCGCGATCCTCCAGCCGCTGGCCGGGAAGCGTCGGGCGACGCTGGAGCGGATCACCATCGCGATCGACCGGGTCGGCCCCCGGCCGCAGGGCCTGGCCCGGCTGGCCGAGTGCCAGGTCGCCCCGACCGGCGGAAACAACAACGGCGGCGGCAACAACGGTGGGAACACCGGCGGTGGCAACAACGGTGGGAACACCGGGGGCGGAAACAACGGCGGGAGCACCGGAGGTGGCAACAACGGCGGCGGAAACAATGGTGGGCCGGGCGCCGGACTGGGTGTGATCGCGAACGACTGCGACGATAGCCGATTGCAGCCGCACGACGGTTTCCAGAACGGCAACCGCTGCGTCAGCACCGCGTTCGGCGAGGTCGGCGCGGCGGCCAACAACCCGTCGCTGCTGATCACCGACTTCCCCGGCGAGGTGAACGCCAACCAGCCGTTCACCCTCCGGGTGGCGACGCGGAACCTGGTCCGGGACCGCTTCCTCGCCGCCGGCCAGGGCGGCTACTACGTGGAGAGTTCCCTGCTCAACGAGCAGGGGCTGGTGCGGGGCCACTTCCACACCGCCTGCCGCATGCTGGACAGCCTCCAGCAGCCGCCGGAGCCCCAGGAGGTCCCGGCGTTCTTCGTGGCCACCGAGGACAGCCGCGGTGGCGCCGAGCCCGACGAGGTGACCATCCAGATCCCCGGGCTGCCCGAATCCGGCGTCGCCCAGTGCGCGGTCTGGGCCGGCGACGGCTCGCACCGGGTGCCGATGATGGAGCGCGCCAACCAGACCCCGGCCTTCGACGTGGTGCGCATCGAGGTGAACTGAACCCGCGCGGGGCCGTCCGGGGTACGCCCCGGCCCGGCCGGGTCGGCCCGGCGGCGACCCGAGCGGCACCGCGAGCGGTCAGGACGCCCCGACCGGCGTTGCCGTCAGCGCCGGCGCAGTGGTGCGAGCGCCTCGGCCCACGCGACCACCTCGGTGAAGAGCTGTTGCAACGCGGCGTCCTGGCGCTCCCCGGGGGTGAGAGTCGTAAATGCTTCGAAGTCCGTTCCGAGCGAGAGACTGACCTGGGTGCGAACGCCGGCCAGCTGAAGCGACGCCGCGATGAGCCGCAGATGCTCCACCGCGCGGGCGCCGCTCACACTGCTGCCGTAGGAGACGAATCCGGCGGCCTTGTTGTTCCACTCGCCGTAGAGGTAGTCGATGGCGTTCTTCAATGCCGAAGGGATCGACCGGTTGTACTCCGGCGTGACGAAGACGTACCCGTCGAACTCGGCGATCTTGCTGCTCCACGCCCGCGTGTGTGCGTGCGCGTAGTCGCCGAGCAACGGGGACCGTGGTTCGTCGAACACCGGTAGCCCGTAGTCCTCGATGTCCACCAGTTCGACGTCGATGCCGTCGCGCTTCCTGCCGTGCTCGGCGACCCACTCGGCTACCTGGCGGCCCACCCTGCCGGGACGGGTACTGCCGACGATGATTCCGATGCTTGTCACGTTGTTCCTCTTCCGCGCTCGTGAGCGCCTGCGGGCCGCTTCGGCGGCCGACCCGATCGTTGCCGAAGGCGGAAACGAACCGCGAACGCGCTCTACTCCCACCCCGCGAAACGCACTTTCGCCGCCGCTACTGACGACGGAGGAAGTGTTGCGAACGCCGACCGGACCCGGCCGGTGGCGTCAGGACCGCGTCGAGACCGTTCAGGCGGAGCCGGGTCGCGCCGCGCAGGTGCGCCAGGTCGGTGTCGCCGTTCCCCGTGTACGCGAGGAACGCCACCTGCTCGGTCCAGTCCAGGCGGGTCCCCTCCGACTCGGCGCGCAGGTGAACCGTCACCAGGGAGGTCCACCGCAGCACCTCGTCGACGATCGCCTTGTAGGCGTAGACGATCCGGTGAGGTGCCGCGATGTCGATGTACCAGGACCGGTACTCCAGCCGCTCCGGCGCGGTGTCCAAGGCGGTGAACGTGCTGCGCGCCGTCTCGCCGCCCCCCACCCGGAAGTCGTGGTCGTACGACGCGTCGGCGCCGGGGAGCCGGAACCATCGCCGCCGGAGCGCGGGGTCGCCGAACGCGGCGGCGACATCGACCGGTGGCGCGTCGACGTGGCGCGAGATCGTGAATGTCTCGTGCCGGACGCCCGAAGCGCGTCCCGCCGTACCGTGGTCGGCATTCTCGGTGACCATGCGTCCTCCCATGGCATCGCGCCACCCGGAGGGTGGCCGCCCGTCACTTACCATCAGTAAGAAACGTGCGGGGGCGGGGTTTACTCCGGCCCGGCGATACGCACTTTCGGGTCAGCTACGCACGTGGGAGGAAGAAACAGCATGGACACCGCGCTGCGCGCCGAGCTCGAATCGCGTGGAGTCGCCCCGGACTGCGTGGCAACCATCGTGCTCGTGCGCGACGTGCTCGCCCGCGTCGGTGACAAGTGGACCGTCTTGATCATCACAGCCCTGGCGTCCGGGCCGCTGCGCTTCACCGCCCTGCACGAACAGGTCGTCGGCATATCCCAGCGGATGCTGAGCCAGACGCTGCGCGCCCTGACCCGTGACGGCCTGGTGACGAGGACCGCGTACGCGGAGGTGCCACCCAGGGTCGAGTACGCGCTGACCCCGCTCGGCCGCTCGCTGAGCGAGGCCGTGGACGGCCTCGTGCGCTGGGTCCAGGATCACCAGGGCGACATCGTCGGCAACCGGGACGAGTTCGACCGGGCGCCCGCGGCGGAAGCAGCCGCGCCACCCGGCGCGTAGACCGGACGGCGTGCGCCCTCACGCGCCGAGCTGTGGTGGCGGGGTGGGCCCGTGCCGCCATCGCACCGCCGCCCGGCAGCCGGTCGACGGCCGGACCGAGGAATGCGTCGGCCGCTGAATGCGCCCGCTGCCGGACGCGGACCGAGGGAATGGCCGGCCGTGGGAAATGACCGGCGGGGCCCCGCTGATTCCGCAGCGTGACCCCGCGGGAACGCGAGCGTGAACCCGGCGGCCGGTCAGCGGTTCTTGTAGGCCTCGACGACCTCGACCGGGATGCGACCGCGCTCAGAAATCTTGTAGCCGTTCTTGACGGCCCATTCGCGGATGGCCCGGTTCTGCTCCCGGTCCATTCCCGAACTGCCCGGGGTGCCCGCCCGACGGGGTGCCCGCGTGGCGTCGATCGCGCCGCGACCGATCCGCCGGCCAGCGCTGATGTACGGGTCGAGGGCCTTGCGCAGCACGCCCGCGTTCTCGTCCGAGACGTCGATGGTGTATGCCACGCCGTCCAGGCTGAACTCGACGGTCCGATCGGCCTTTCCGCCGTCGAGGTCGTCGGTCAGAACCGTGATTACTTTTCTCGCCATCGCCGATTACTCCCTGTGTGGGGCGGGGTGTGGTCAAAGTTTGACCTATGCCGCAGCAATTGCGCAACAATACGCGTCGTTTTCATTTCGGCGGGTCGCGTTATCGCGGGAAAACCGCGTGGACGGCGCGCAAAGGCTGGGCAGTTCAGTCGCCCAGCAGGCCGGCCTGGCCGGCGAGCGCCGCGGCCTCGGCCCGGCTGGACACCCGCAGCTTGCGCAGCAGCGCCGCCGTCATCCGCTTCACGGTGCGCTCCGAGACGTGCATCCGCTCGGCGATCTCCACGGTGCTGTGACCTCCGGCGATCGACCGGAGCAGGCGCTGCTCCTCGACGTCGAGGTCGACCGGGCTCGCCCGGCCGGGTCGCAGCAGCGCGCGCAGCAGCTCCGCCGGCAGCACCGCCCAGCCCTCCAGGACGGCCAGCAGCGGAGGCAGCAGCTCCTCCGGCTCGGCGGTCTTCGGCAGGTACGCCTCGGCGCCGGCCCGCAGCGCCTCCAGCGCGGGTTGGGGGTCCGTCCCGCCGGACATCGCCACCACCCGCACCCGGGGCATGGTCCGGCGGATCGCCGCCACCGCCCGGATCCCGCCCGGCGGGGGCATGTGCAGGTCCACCAGCACCAGGTCGGGCAGGCACCGGCTGACCAGCGAGGCGGCGGACGAGGCGTCGCCGGTGGACCCCACCACCTCCGCCCGCCCGTCCGTCGTGGCCGGCAGCAGCAGCTCCAGCCCACGGACGAAGAGCGGGTGGTCGTCCACGACGGCCAACCGGACGACGGGGAGAGCGGGCATGTCTGGACCCTTCCCGAGCGGGTACCGATCATGCGGCGACGCGCCGAACGAGGGGGGACGGGCGGATGCGGGGACGGCACGGGTTCCAGGGACCGCGGCGAGGGCTCCGACGGGCGGGGCCGGGCCCGGACGCCGGGGACCTGGCGCTCACCGACGCCGACCCGGACCTGCTGCTGCGCGTGCTCTGCCACGAGTTCCGCACCCCGGTCGCCACCCTCACCTCGCTCACCCGGGCCCTCGCCGACGACCGGAGCCCGCTGACCGGCGACGACCGGCGGGCCGTCACCGCGCTCGCGCACGACCAGGCCGTACACCTGGCGGACCTGCTCCGGGTCGCGGTGGCCGGCAGCTCGGCCCTCGCGCCGGCCACGTGGCCGGCCGAACCGGCGGCGCCACTGGCGGAGATTCTGCGCGGGGCGGCGGTCCTCGTGCCCCGGCACCGGCGCCGGATCCGGGTGACCCGGCGGGCCGGCGGCTGTCCCGTGCCCGAGCGCCGGACCCGGCAGGTGCTGACCAACCTGGTGGAGAACGCGCTGCGCCACGGCCCGCCCGAGGGCCGGGTGGGGATCCACGCCGCGCTGCGCGGCTCCGGCCTGAGCATCCTCGTCGTCGACGAGGGGCGTGTCGACGCGGCGCTGGTCGAGGCGCTGCGCCGGCCCGCTCCCGCCCCGGGGGTGTCCGGCCTCGGGCTCTGGATCGTCCGGCGGCTCCTCGCCGCCGACGGCGGGCGGCTGCACCTGCACCGGCTGCGGCCGCGCGGGGTGGCCCTCGAGGCGGTGCTCCCCCGCGCCGCTCCGACAGGTTGACCCCGCCGGGTCACCGGTCGGCCCGGACGGGCCGCCGTCCCCGGGAACCTCCTCGGCGACAGCCGACCGCACCGAGGAGGACAGGTGTTCAGCCACATCAAGGACCTGCAGTTCGAAGCCAAGCCGGACGGCCCCGACGCCGCGTTCGCCCGCCGGCTCCAGGAGATCCTGGGCGGCAAGTGGGGTGAGATGACCGTCGCCAACCAGTACCTCTACCAGGGCTGGAACTGCCGGCTGCCGGGCAAGTACAAGGACCTCTTCCTCGACGTGGGCACCGAGGAGATGGGCCACGTCGAGATGATCGCCACGATGATCACGCGACTGCTGGAGAACGCGCCGCTCTCACTCCAGGAGGCCGCTGACGACAACCCGATGGTCGGGGCGATCTACGGCGGGTCGAACCCGGCGCACTTCATCCACGGCGGCGGCGGGGCGCTGCCGACCGACAGCAACGGCGTGCCGTGGAACGCCGCCTTCATCACCGCCAGCGGCAACCTGATGGCCGACTTCCAGCTCAACGTCACCGCCGAGGCGCAGGGCCGGCTCCAGGTGGCGCGGTTGTTCAACATGACCGACGACCCCGGGGTCAAGAACATGCTGCGCTTCCTGCTGGCCCGCGACACCATGCACCAGAACATGTGGATGGCGGCGATCGAGCAGCTCAAGGAGGACGGCCTGGAGGAGATGCCGGTGCCCGACGCGTTCCCGGACTCGAAGGAGTTCACCGAGAAGTTCAGCTACACGTACCTGGACTTCTCGCCGGGCACGGACGCCTCCGAGGGGCGCTGGGCGTCCGGGCCGGCGCCCGACGGCAAGGGCGAGTTCCGCTACGACCACAGCCCGCGCGCGCACGCGCCCGAGCCGGTCCTGCCGCCCGGCGACCCGCGCCTCTACGGCACGAACCCGAGCCTCGCCGGGGGAGTCGTCAACAAGGTAAAGAGCAAGATCACCTGACGTCCTCGCGCCGGGCCGTCCGCGAGCGGCGGACGGCCCGGCGACGCCCGTACCCGGAGGAGGTGTGCCGTGACCGAACTCGTGCTCCGCCCGCTCGCGGACGCGTTCATGCAGGTGGGTGTCTACGTCGCCGTCATGGTGGCGCTCTTCGGCTGGCTGCGCTGGCGCTACGGCGACCGGGTCACCGACGGGCTCACCAACCGGCCCCGGCTCGGCCCGCTGGTCGGCGCGCTGCTGGGCGTCAGCCCCGGCTGCGGCGGGGCGATCGTCCTGATGCCGCTCTACGCCCGGGGGAAGGTCTCCTTCGGCACCGTGATCGCCGCCCTGGCGGCCACCATGGGTGACTCGTCCTGGGTGGTGCTCGCCTGGAACCCGCTGTTCGCCCTCCAGATCCACGCGCTGCTCTTCGCGGTGGGCCTGGTGACCGGGTACGTCGTCGACGCGCTCGGCATCGACCCGGCCCGCGCGGCCGACCGGCGGGCGGCCAGCCCCGCGCCGGTCGGCCTCGCCGCCGTCGGCGGGCCGGACCTCGCCGGATCGCGGCGGCTGCTCGGCGGGCTGCCCCGGGTGCCCGCGTCCACGGCGTTCTGGGGGTTGACCACGCCCGCGTTCGCGGTGTCGGTGCCGGTGGTCTTCCAGATGGTCGACCCGGCCGCGCTGACCCGTTCCCTCGGGGGCGTCGACCCGTACCTGGCGCTGGGGGTGCTCGGCGCGCTGACCGCGGCGCTGATCTTCGCGGCCGGCCGGGGACGGCTCGCCGACGACACCCTGGAGACCGCGCAGCCCCGCTCGCTGCGCCAGACGCTGCGGCACAGCGCCCACGAGGCGTCCTTCGTCACCGTCTGGGTCGCCGTGGCCTACCTGGGCTGGCAGGTGGTGACCACCACGACCGGTTTCGACGGCTCGCAGCTCGCCCTCACCGGCCTCGCCGGCGTGCTCGTCGGCGCGGGGATCGGCCTCATCCCCGGCTGCGCCGTGCAGATCGTCTTCACCGGCCTGTACGTCAGCGGCGGGTTGCCGCTGCCCACGCTGGTCGCCAACGCGATCAGCCAGGACGGCGACGCGCTGATCCCACTCGCCGCGCTGCGCCGGCACTCGGCGGCGCTGGCCACCGTCATCACCACCGTGCCCGCGGCGGCCGTCGGCGCCGCCCTGCTCGTCCTGCTCTGACGCGACCGGAGGGAGATCCCGATGTCCGTGGCGGTCCCGATGCCCCGCGTGCGGCGCAAGCTCGTCGTCTTCGCCGCGCTCACCGGCGTCGCGGCGCTGGCCGGGCTGCCCGGCTGGACGGTCGCCGCGCTGGCGCTGACCAGCCTGGCGATCCCGTTCGCCGTGGCGGTCGCCGAGGGCGGCGCCCAGGTGCGTGAGCTGCTGTTTCCCTCGCGGGCCGCGACGCGGCGCAGTGGTGTGGGTCACAGTCAGGAACAAGGGGAACGCTTTGTTACTTGAGTTGGACACGCTCAACTCAACGCGATAGCAGGTGTTCGATGGCAACTCTCCCGGTACTGCCCCTGACCGACGCCGTGCTGCTGCCCGGCATGGTCATCCCGGTGACCCTCGACCCGACCACCCAGGCCGCCGTCGACGCGGCCCGCGCCACCGGTGACCACAAGCTGCTCGCGGTGCCCCGCCTCGACGGCGAGTACGGCCCCGTCGGCGCGGTCGCCACCATCGAGAAGGTCGGCCGGCTGCCCAGCGGCGAGCCGGCCGCCGTCGTGCGCGGCCTGTCCCGTGCCCGGATCGGCTCCGGCGTCCCCGGGCCCGGCGCCGCCCTCTGGGTCGAGGCGACCGAACTCGACGAACCCGCCCCCGCCGGCCGCGCCCGCGAACTCGCCCGCGAGTACCGCGCCCTGATGACGTCCGTGCTCCAGCAGCGCGGCGCCTGGCAGGTCATCGACGCGATCGAGCGGATGACCGACCTCTCCGAGCTCGCCGACTCGGCCGGCTACGTCTCCTGGCTCAGCCTCGCCCAGAAGACCGAGCTGCTCGCCGCGCCGGACGTCACCGCCCGGCTGGAGCTGCTCGTCGGCTGGGTGAAGGACCACCTGGCCGAGCAGGAGGTCGCCGAGCAGATCAGCACCGACGTCCGCGAGGGGCTGGAGAAGTCCCAGCGGGAGTTCCTGCTGCGCCAGCAGCTCGCCGCCATCCGCAAGGAACTCGGCGAGGACGAGCCGGACGGCTCCGCCGACTACCGCGCCCGCGTCGAGGCCGCCGAGCTGCCCGAGAAGGTACGCGAGGCGGCGCTGCGCGAGGTCGGCAAGCTGGAGCGGGCCAGCGACGCCTCCCCGGAGGCGGGCTGGATCCGCACCTGGCTCGACACGGTGCTGGAGATGCCGTGGAGCACCCGCACCGAGGACAACACCGACCTGGCCGCGGCCCGCGCGGTGCTCGACGCCGACCACGCCGGCCTGGCCGACGTGAAGGACCGCATCCTGGAATACCTGGCGGTGCGCAACCGCCGCGCCGAGCGCAACCTCGGCGTCGTCGGCGGCCGCGGCTCCGGCGCGGTGCTCGCCCTCGCCGGCCCGCCCGGCGTCGGCAAGACCAGCCTCGGCGAGTCGGTCGCCCGCGCGCTCGGCCGCAACTTCGTGCGGGTCTCCCTCGGCGGCGTCCGCGACGAGGCCGAGATCCGCGGCCACCGGCGCACCTACGTCGGCGCGCTGCCCGGCCGGATCGTGCGCGCCCTGCGCGAGGCCGGCTCGATGAACCCGGTGGTGCTCCTCGACGAGGTGGACAAGCTGGCCGTCGGCTACTCGGGCGACCCGGCCGCCGCCCTGCTGGAGGTGCTCGACCCGGCGCAGAACCACACCTTCCGCGACCACTACCTGGAGGTCGACCTCGACCTCTCCGACGTGCTCTTCCTGGCCACCGCCAACGTGGTGGAGACCATCCCCGGTCCGCTGCTGGACCGGATGGAGCTGGTCACCCTGGACGGGTACACCGAGGAGGAGAAGGTCGCCATCGCCCGGGACCACCTGCTGCCCCGGCAGCGGGAGCGGGCCGGGCTGACCGCCGAGGAGGTCACCGTCGACGACGAGGCCCTGGCCCGGATCGCCGGCGAGTACACCCGGGAGGCCGGCGTCCGGCAGCTCGAACGCTCGCTCGCGAAGATCCTCCGCAAGGTCGCCGTGGCGCTGGCCACCGAACCGGGCCCGGTCCGCGTCGACACCGGCAACCTCGCCACCTACCTCGGGCGGCCGAAGTTCACCCCGGAGTCGGCGGAGCGGACGGCGGTGCCCGGCGTGGCCACCGGCCTGGCCGTCACCGGCGCCGGCGGCGACGTCCTCTTCATCGAGGCCACCAGCATGGAGGGCGAGCCGGGGCTGACCCTGACCGGTCAGCTCGGCGACGTGATGAAGGAGTCCGCACACATCGCGCTCTCCTACCTGCGCTCCAACGGGCGCCGGCTCGGGCTGGACCCGAACGCCCTCGCCGGGCGGCGGATCCACCTGCACGTGCCGGCGGGCGCGGTGCCCAAGGACGGCCCCAGCGCCGGCATCACCATGGTCACCGCCCTGGCTTCGCTGGCCAGCGGGCGGCCGGTGCGGCCCGAGTTCGGGATGACCGGCGAGGTGACCCTCTCCGGCCGGGTGCTGCCCATCGGCGGGGTGAAGCAGAAGCTGCTCGCCGCCCACCGGGCCGGCCTGACCGAAGTGATCATCCCGGCCCGCAACGAGCCGGACCTCGACGACCTGCCCGCCGAGGTCCGGGAGGCGCTGACCGTGCACACCCTGGCCGACGTCGCGGACGTGCTCGCCCTGGCACTGCGGCCGGCCGAGGCCGACACCGAGTCGCTGGACGGCCCGGCGCTCGCGGCCGTCTGAGCCTGCCGGGCGCTCCGGCGTGGCGGGGCCCCTGTCGTCGGGACGGACGACAGGGGCCCCGTGCTAGGCGGCGGCGCGGGTGCGGCCGAGCCCGAGCCGGCGCGCACCACGCCCCATGGCCCGCGACAGCCGGGCGGGCGCCGAGCCCGGCGCGGGGATCCGCACCGGCCGGACCCGGCCGTTGTGCAACGCGGTGAACCGCCACCCGTGGGCAGTCCGCACCACGACCAGGGTCTGCCGGGACAGCCGGCGGCGCGGCAGGCGCGAACGCCAGGGCATCAGCACCGAACCGGTGCCGTGCACGATCGCCACGTCGGCGGTCACCGCCCGGATCGACTCCACCTCGCCGACCAGCGCGGAGCCGGCGAGCACGCCCCGGAAGAGCCGGTCGTGCGCGTCCTGCATCGGCGCCCGCCCGGCCGCCCGGGTGCCGTCGTACGACACGTAGTCGGAGTCCTCGGTGAAGCAGGCGCCGTACGCGATCGCGTCGTTGTCGGTCCACGCCCGCAGCAGCCGGTCGAAGAGGTCGCGGATCTCCCTGTGGTCGTTCTCGGTCATGGTCGCCCCCTGCTAAAGTTCGACTGTCGAAATCTAAGCTAGCAGGAAGTTTCGAATGTCGAAAGATGAGCTGATCCGCCAGGTGGCCGGAGAGATTCGGCTGCTGCAGCAGAGCTTCGACGCCTTCGACGAGGCGGCCGCCGGCCGGCTGGGCATCAACCGGACCGACCTGCGGGCACTGGACGTCGTCCTCGGCCGCGGCCCGGTGACGGCCGGCGAGTTGACGACGGCGCTGCGGCTGAGCCCGGCGGCCACCACGACGGTCATCGACCGGCTGGAGCGGGCCGGCCTGGTGGCGCGCACCCGGGACGCCGCCAACCGGCGTCGGGTGCTGGTCGAGGCGACCGAGGCGGCCCGGGCGGCCGAGCGGAGCATCTACCGGCCCGTCGGGGAGGCCGGCCTGCGCGCCCTGGCCCGCTACGACCAGCGGCAACTCGAAACGATCATCGACTTCCTCGGCACCGCCCGCGCCGTGCAGCAGGAGCACACCGAACGGGTGACCGGGGAGCCGGCTGACTGACTCCCGCCCGCAAACGGGCGTGGCCCCCGCCGCAACGGGGGGGGCCACGTCGGTGCGTCAGCGCCGGTTGCGCCGGTCGTCGAAGTCGCGGTCGCGGCGCTCGCGCCGGTCGGCCCCGTCGAAGCGGCGCTCGCCGCCCCCGTCGCCGTCACGGTCCCGGCGTACGGTCGCCTTGCGGCCCTTGATGGTGCTGCCGCGCAGCCCCGCGATCACCTCGTCGGCGACGCCCTGGGGCACCTCCACCAGCGAGAACCGGTCGGCGATCTCGATCGACCCGATGTCCCGGCCGCTGACGCCGGTCTCGCCGGTGATCGCGCCGACCAGGTCCTGCGGGCGGACCCCGGCGCGCCGGCCCAACCCGATGAAGACCTGGGTGGTGCCGCCGGTACGGGGCCGGGCGCCGCCGCGCCGCTCGCCGCGACCGCCGCCCTCCGGCCGCCCCTCGCGCGGACCCCGGACCGGGACCTGCGGGATCTCCTCCTCGTCGTCCGAGCCCGGCGAGGTCGCCTCGTGCGCCAGCTTCACCGCCGCGAGCGCCACCTCCACCAGGTCGAACTCGTCGGTCAGCGACTCCACGATCGCCCGGTACGGGTCGAGGTCGTCCTCCAGCAGGCTCTCCCGCAGCGCCCCCTGGGTCAGCTCCAGCCGCCGGGTGCGCATGTCCGCCACCGTCGGGATCTTGTCGATGGCGATCCGCTGGCCGGTGACCCGCTCGATGGTCTTGAGCATCCGGTGCTCGCGCGGCTCGGCGAGGGTGATCGCGACGCCCTCCCGCCCGGCCCGGCCCACCCGGCCGATCCGGTGCACGTACGACTCGGGGGCCGACGGGACGTCGTAGTTGACCACGTGGGTGAGCTGCTCGACGTCCAGCCCGCGGGCGGCCACGTCGGTGGCGACCAGCAGGTCGGCGGTGCCCGTGCGCAGCCGGCCCATCACCCGGTCGCGCTGCTCCTGGCTCATCCCGCCGTGCAGCGCCTCGGCCCGGTAGCCCCGGCCGTTCATGGTCTCGGTGAGCCGGTCGACCTCCTCCCGGCTGCGGCAGAAGACGATCGCCGCGGTGGGCGACTCGACGTCCAGCACCCGGCCCAGCGCCGCCGGCTTGTGCCCCCGGGCGACGATGTACGCGCTCTGCCGCACCCGGGGCGCCTCGCCGGCGACCGGCTGCTCCCGGGCGATGAGGATGCGCACCGGGTCGGTCAGGTGCTGGCGGGCCAGCCCGTCGATGCGCGCCGGCATCGTCGCCGAGAAGAGCACCGTCTGCCGCTGCGCGGGCGCGTGCTCCAGGATCGCCTCGATGTCCTCGGCGAAGCCCATGTCGAGCATCTCGTCGGCCTCGTCGAGCACGACCGTGGCCAGCGAGCCCAGGTCGAGCGTGCCCCGGGCGATGTGGTCCAGCGCGCGGCCCGGGGTGGCCACCACGACGTCCACCCCCGCGTCCAGGGCGCGCAGCTGCCGGCCGATCGGCTGCCCGCCGTAGATCGGCAGCACCCGCGCGCCGAGGTCCTTGCCGTAGCGGTGGAACGCCTCGGACACCTGCACCGCGAGCTCGCGGGTCGGCACCAGCACCAGCGCCACCGGGGCGCCGGGCCGGTCGTCGGGCATCCGCTGCAGCAGCGGCAGGGCGAACGCGGCCGTCTTGCCCGTACCGGTCGCGGCCTGACCGAGCAGGTCCCGGCCGGCCAGCAGGGGTGGGATCGCCTCCCGCTGGATCGGCGTGGGCTCCTCGTAGCCGAGGGCGGAAAGCGCGCCCAGCAGCTCGGCGCGCAGCCCGAGATCCGCGAAGGCGGGCGCCTCGTCGGGGGCGTCCGGGGAGGGGTCGGTCGGTGGGTCGTGCCGTACGGGTGCGGAACTCATACGACAAGTTTTTCATCACCACCGGCCGGTGGTTTCGCCGACCGGCACAACAGCCCGCCCGGGGTGGGGCGCCGCCCCGTGCCGGCGACCCACCCCGGGCGGGGTCAGCGAGTCAACAGGGCCAACACGACGGCGAGCCCGATGACCGTGTCGAAGACCGCGCACCACTCGGCGTAGCCGCGCGGGACGACCCTGTCGGCGCGGTGGTGCGCCACGTCCCAGACCGCGTGGCCGAGCCAGCCGGCGGCCACCAGCCAGCCGGCCAGCTCACCGTCGACCGTCATGGCGGCCAGGACCAGTGCCGCCCAGGCGACCAGGCCGGCCAGCTGGAGGGCGAGCGTCCGGCGCTCGCCCAGCCGCCCGCGCGCCGCGCCGATGACCAGGTAGGCCGCCGGCAGCGCCAGCAGGAACAGCGCCGGGGGCACCGCCGGGGAGAGGAGCATGTCCAGCGTCATCAGCAGCGCGAGCCCGGTCGGCCAGCGGCGCGCCAGCGCCGCGACCAGCCGGTGACGCCGGACGGCGGGGGCGGCGGCCGGGTGCCGGGCGTACTCCGCCCGCCGGTGCAGCACCGCGAGCGCCATCGCCGGGACCATCAGCAGGTGGCTGCCGAGCAGCAGGGCGTCCGCCCCGAGCAGCCCGACCTCGAACGGTACGAGCAGCACCAGGACCGGCAGGTACATCGCCGCGGTCATCTCGCCGACGGCGGCCCAGGAGTGGCGCCGGTACCGCATCCACACCGCCATGCCGATGCTCATGTCCGTCGCCATCAGCACGGCGTCGACGTCGGCCCGCCCGAGGAGGGCGGACAGGCCGAGCGAGGTGCCCACGTTCGTCCGGAGCGGCCCGAGCAGCAGCATTCCGGCGACCATCGCCAGCGCCATCTCCAGCAGGTGCCGCAGCAGCGCGGCGTGCGGTCGCGCGGTACGGGGGTGGCCGGCGTGCGGCGCCGTCCGGCAGGTGTTCGTCGTCATCTCCGTCATGCAGTCGAGCCTGCTGTCGGGTGGGCGCGGAGAACACCCGCGCGGTGTCACCCGTCGACGGTGCGGAACGCACGGCCGATCCGTGCGTCCGGCGGTACGGCGGTGCGCCGGTGTCGCCCCTACCATTCGGACCGTGGCGTTCGACCCGACGGTGTCCGGACCGGACCGGCACCTGCGTCGGGCCCGGGCCGGCGCGCTGGTGTCCCTGGCGGTCGGGGCGGCCTCCGCCCTGGCCCTGCCGGCGGTCGGGCTGGCCCGGGAGCCGGCGGGCCTGCGGGTGGCGCTCGGTTCGGCGGGGCTCGCCGCGGTCGCCGTGGTGCTGGCCGGGGCGTTGTACGCGGCCGTCACGCCGGACGTGACCGACCGGGTCCGCCGCCGGTGCCGCCTGGCGTTCGCCGTGGCGGCGGTGCTGAGCGTGCCGCTGGTCGCGCCGGTCGCCGCCGGGACGTGGCCGACGTGGGCCTGGCTGGGCGCGTCGATCGTCGGCGCGGTGCCGCTGGTCGCCCGGCTCCGGGCGGTGCTGCCCGTGGCGGCGGCAACCGTGGCCGTCGCCGCGGCGGTGGCGGCGGCCACCGGGACGTCCGTCGGCCGGTCCCTGGTGGTCAGCGGCGGCGTCGGCCTCGGCCTCGCCGCCGTGACCGGGTTCCAGGTGTGGTTCTGGGACCTGCTGGTGCAGGCGGGCCGGGGGCAGGTCGCCCAGGCCCGGCTCGCGGCGGCGCAGGAGCGGCTGCGCTTCGCCGGCGACGTGCACGACCTGCTCGGGCACCACCTCACCGTCATCGCGCTGAAGGCGGAACTCGCCGCCCGGCTCGCGCCGACCGACGCCGAGCGGGCGGGCCGGGAGGCGGCCGAGGCGCAGCGGTTGGCCGCCACCGCGCTGACCGAGCTGCGCCGCACGGTGCACGGCTACCGCCGCGTCGACCTGGCCGAGCAGGTCACCGCCGTCGGGCAGGTGCTGCGCTCCTCCGGGGTGCGCTGCACGGTGGTGCCGCCCGCCGGCGAGCTGCCGGCGGAGGCGGCCGCCCAGCTCGCGGCGGTGCTCCGCGAGGCCGGCACCAACGTGCTGCGGCACAGCCGGGCAGGCTGGTGCCGGATCGAGATCGACCAGGAGGCGGACGTGGCGCGGATGACGGTGACCAACGACGGCGCGGGCGCGGCCACCGCGACCGACCGGCACAGCCACGGGCTGCGCGGGCTTGCCGAGCGGCTGGCCGCCGTCGGCGGTGAGCTGCGGACCCACCAGGAGGACGGGGTCTTCACCGTCGAGGCGACCGTGCCGACGGCGTCATGATCCGGGTCCTGCTCGCCGACGACGAGGAGCTGATCCGGGTCGCCCTCGCCGCCCTGCTGGACCTGGAGGAGGACCTGACGGTGGTGGCGCAGGCGGCCGACGGCGCCGGCGCGGTGACCGCCGCCCTGGCCCACCGCCCCGACGTCGCCGTGGTCGACCTGACGATGCCCGGCCCGGACGGCTTCCAGGTCGCCGCCGAGCTGACCCGGGTGCTGCCGTCCTGCGCGGTGGTGATCCTCACCGGCCAGGGCCGCCCCGCGCACCTGGCCCGTGCGCTCGCCGCCGGGGCCCGCGGGTTCCTGCCCAAGGGCGCGCCCGGCGGGGCCCTGGCCGACGTGATCCGGCGGGTGCACGCCGGCGGCCGGTACGTCGACCCGGCGCTGGCCGCCGACGCGCTGACCATCCCGCCGTGCCCGCTGACCCCGCGCGAGCTGGACACGCTGCGGTTGGCCGAGGACGGCGCCCCGGTGGCGGTGGTCGCCCGCCGGGCCCACCTGTCCAGCGGCACGGTCCGCAACTACCTCGCCGCGGCGGTGCAGAAGCTCGGTGCGACGAGCCGGGCGGAGGCGGCGCGGACCGCCCGGGACAACGGCTGGCTCTGACCGGGCCGCCCCGACGTGCCCGGGGCGCGGACCGGTCGGGGACGACGGCTGGCGCGGGGCGGGTCATGCCTGCGCGCCGGGCGCGGACGGCGCCGAGCGGCTCGCGCGGGCAGGCCGCCGGCTAGCCTGGCGGCGTGCGTACGGTCGAACTGCTCTGCTCGCCGGGCCTGGACGCGGCGGTACGCGGGGCGTGGGCGCGGCTGGCCGCGGCGGGGCTGCCCAGCCTGGCCCGCAACGCCCACCCGACGAACCGGCCGCACCTGACCCTCGCCTCGGTGGACGAGTTCCCGCCCGGCGCGCGGGAGCGGCTGGCGGCCCTGGTCGACGCGGCGGTGCCGCTGCCGGTGCGGCTGGACCGGATCGCCGTCCTCGACGGCAGCGCCCCGCTGGTGTGGCTGGTCCACCCGTCGCCGGCGCTGAGGGCGCTGCACGCGGCGGTCTGGGACGTGCTCGCCGGGGCGACGGGACAGCATCCGTGGCATGCCCCGGGGCGGTGGCTGCCGCACCTGAGCCTGGCGCTGCGCTTCCGCGACGCCGACCGCCGGCTCGCCCGCGCCGTGGCGGGCGTCGACCGCCCGGTCGGCGCCTTCGTGGCCGGGCGCAGCTACGACGGGGAGAGCCGGACGGTCAGCCCGCTCGGCGGCGCCGAGGAGTGACCGGCGGCATCGTCGTGACCGGCGCTGGCGGGTCCACGCTGCTGCCGTCCGACCGCGTGGCATCGGCACCCGGCCCGGCGGCTCCCGTCACCTCGGTCACGGGAGCCGCCGGGCGGCCGGCACCCTCGTCGCGGTCTCACCGGTCGGACGGCGGGCAGGCCCTGCTCAGCGGTGGAAGCGCAGGTAGTCGAACTGTGCGGTGACGGCCGGTTCGGCGCCGCCGTGCGCGACCAGCCCGATGCGGGGGGTGGTGTCGGCCGGGAAGGTCCACACCCCGCCCCACGTCCAGTTCCGCCCGTCCCGGCTGGAGCCGGCCCGGAACTCGTGCTCGCCGGTGGCCGGGTCGACCCGGTGCGCCAGCCGCAGCCAGGTGGTGGTCGCCGGGGTGCCGACGATGTTGCCGCCGTACACCGGCCGGCCGGCGAAGGGCAGCTCGTAGCCGTACTCGACCTGGCGGGTGTTCCAGATGGCGACCTGCGCCAGCCGGGCGAAGCGGTCGTCGTCGACGTAGGCGACCAGGCCGGCCTGCTGGTAGTTGCGCACGGTCTCCTCGCCGAGGTCGAGGGTCACCTTCGTCTCCACCACGTAGTCGCCGGTCGGCGCGTCGCGCAGCAGCACGCCGGCGGTGTTGCCGGTGCCGGTCAGGTCGGCGCCCTGCACCGGCCAGCGCAGCGCCCCGCCGGAGACGGTGGCCGCCGGGTCCGGTCGAACCCACCGCCACGCCGGGTCCAGCCCGTCGGTGAACTCGTCGGAGAACGCCGGCAGCAGGCCGCCGGCCCGGGGCCCGGGCACGGTGTGCCGCACGGGCCGGTGCAGCCGGGCGACGCTGACGTTGTCGAACCCGGCGTCCCCGCCGGTGGCGGTCAGCGCGATCCGGCCGACGACCGGCCGCTCCAGCCGCAGCGAGACCACGGCCACCTGGTCGCCGAGCCGCGCCGGGCTCAGTTCGGCCGTGAGCTGCCGGCCGCGTACCTCGACGGCGAGGTTGTGTCCGGCCGCCGCGTCGAAGCCGGCGGGCAGCGGCGCGCTGGCCGTGCGGGCGCCGTCCCGGGCGACCAGCCTGCCGGCGGCGGCGTCCACCCGCACGGCGACGCGGTCGCCGAGGGTGAGCCCGGCCGCGCCGGCGGCGGCCGGGCGCAGGTCGGCCTCCGCCCGCACGTCGCCGCCGACGGCGGTACGACCGGTCAGCGTGCCGTTGCCGGTGAGCCGGCCGTCGGTGATCCGCCAGTCCCCGACGGTGTCGCGCCAGTCGGCGAGGCCGGCGTCGAAGCGCTCGTCCACCCGGCCGGTGGTGACGGGCGCGGGCCGTGCGCCGTCCGACGGGCCGGCGCCGGCGTTCACGGTCGGCCAGCCGTCGATCCAGTCGAGGCGGTCCAGCAGCATGGGCCGCTCGTTGATGCCGAACGGCTCGTCCAGGTACGGGTCGGCCCGGTCGATGGCGTGGTAGACGATCCAGTCCTGGCCGGACAGGTCGGTCAGGAAGCCGTTGTGGCCGGTGCCGATCCAGCGGTTGCCGTTCTGGGCGAGCACGGGGGTGCCGCCGGCCCGGGACGCGGTCAGCGGGATGCCGTCGCGGTCGACGAACGGGCCGCGCGGGCTGCGGGACCGGCCGACGTGGACGGAGTAGCCGGTGGCCGGGCCGGCGCAGCAGTTCGCGGTCGACGCGAACAGGTAGTACCAGCCGTCACGGCGCAGCACGTAGCTGCCCTCGAACTTGTTGTCGATGGCGACCAGGGTCGGCGTGCCGACGGCGCGCAGCCCGTCGGGGGAGAGTTCGGTGACCGAGATGCCGCCGTAGTAGCTGCCGTAGTAGAGGTAGTGCCGGCCGTCGACGTCGGTGAACTGGCTCGGGTCGATGGTCCACAGCCAGCCGCCGCCACCGCCGGGGCGGGGCGCGACCACGGGTTCGTCGGCGAAGGTCCAGGGGCCGGTCGGGGTGGGCGCGGTGGCCGCGCCGACGGCGAAGTCGCCGCCGTCGGGGGAGACGGTGGTGTCGGTGACGGTCACGTACATGACCCAGCGGTCGCCGACCCGGCGCACGTCGGGGGCCCAGAAGCCGGCGCCGGGCGCCGCGTACGCCGGGCGCTGGTCGGCGCCGAAGGCGTCCCCGACGTACGTCCAGTCGACCAGGTCGGCGGAGCGGGCGGTGGGCACCCGGTGGAAGGTGCCCTCGCCCTCGCGCAGCGGGTCGGTGGTGCCGTACGCGTACCAGAAACCGTCCTCACCGCGGACGATGACCGGGTCGGCGAAGGTGTCGGCGAAGCCGGCGGAGACCGGGTTGCGGTAGCGGGGGTCGGGGGCGGCGGCGGCCGGCGCGGACGCCGTCCCGGCCAGGACCAGACCGATGACGGCGGCGAGCGCGCCGGCGCGGCGGAGATGTCGCATCAGACCTGCCTCGGGTGGGGGATGTCGACCAGGATCAGTGCGTCCGTTTCTACAACGTTGGATACAACGTTGTAAAGACTCGCTGAACCTTCGGTGGGCGCCGCAGAGTGCCCGTGCCAGCATGGGCCGGTGACTACCGCCGCCACGGACGGCCGGGCTCTGGCCCGGCTCGCCGCCCTGCTCGCCGACGACACCCGAGCCACCATCTGCCTGGCCCTGCTCGACGGCCGGGCGTGGACGGCCGGGGAGCTGGCCCGGCTCGCCGGGGTGGCGGCCTCCACCGCCAGCGACCACCTCACCCGCCTGGTCCGGGGCGGCCTGCTGGTCGAGCAACGGCAGGGGCGGCACCGCTACGTCCGGCTCGCCGACCCCTCGGTGGCCCAGCTGATCGAGGACCTGGCCGGCCACGCGCCGGCGCGGCCCGAGCCGGCCCGGTCACTGCGCGCCGCCCGCGCCGGCGCCGCCCTGGCGTACGCCCGCACCTGCTACGACCACCTGGCCGGCCGCCTCGGTGTGCTGCTGCGCGACGCGATGCTCACCGGCCGGCTGCTCGACGGCGCCGACGGGCTGGCGCTGACGCCGGCGGGGCTGGGCTGGCTGGACGGGCTGGGGGTGCCGGTCGCGCCGCTGCGGGCCGCCCGCCGTCCGCTGGTGCGCGACTGCCTGGACTGGACCGAGCGCCGCCCGCACCTGGCCGGGGCGCTGGGCGCGGCGCTGTGCGACCGCTTCTTCGAGGTGGGCTGGCTGACCCGGGGCGGGGGCCGCGCCGTCCGGCTGACCCCGGCCGGCGCTCCCGCGTTGGCCGCCGCGCTCGGCCTCGCCCCGGCCGACCTCGCGCCGGACGCCGCACCGGACACCGGCGGGGGCCGCGCCTGACCCGGCAGCCCGGCATGCCGGCGGTAGTCAAGTCCGATCACCGACGGGTGCGCGGTTGCGCTGCACCGGCCGCCGCCACCGCGACCGACCCCGGCCGGGCCGCACCCTCCGGCCGACAGTTCGGCGGGCGCCGAAGGAACCAGGCCCTACCGTCGCGGCGTGACCGTCAACGACCTCGTCATCGCGCCGGCGCCCGGCACGCCGCCCTGCGCCCCGCCCGCCTTCGACCCGGACACCGGCTGGACGGTGACCCGGCACGCCGACGTGCGGGCGGTGCTCGCCGACGCGTCCTGCCAGGTGCCCGTCGCCCCGGCCGGAGCGCCCGGCACCCTGGCCTGGCTGCGCGGCTCCGTCAGCCGGTTCAGCCATCCGCGCCGGCACCCGGCCCGCCGGGCCGCCGGCGTCGCCGCCCTGGCCGCTCTCGACCCCGACGAGCTGCGCGCCGCCGCGGCCCGGCTGACCGGGGACGCGCTCGACCGGGCCGGTGACCGGCTGGACGTGATGGCGACCCTCGCCCGGCGCGTACCGCTGTCGGTGCTGGCGGCCCGCCTGGGGCTGGCCGACCCGGACGCGGCCGTGCCGGCGGTGACCGCCGTGGCGGCCGCCTACCACCCGGGTGCGGACGCCACCCGGGTCGCCGTGGCCGACCGGGCGGTGGCGGCGCTGGTGGCGATGACGCCGCCGGGCCCGCCCGAGGAGATGGCGAACCGGATCGGCCTGCTGGTCCAGGCGTGCGACGCCACCGCCGGATTGATCGGCGCGGCCACCCGCCACGGCCTGCCGCTGCCCTCGACCGTGCCGACCGGCGACCTGCTCGCCGAGGTGCTGCGCCTCGACCCGCCGGTGCGCGGCACCCGGCGGGTCGCGGTCGCGCCCGTCCGGCTCGCCGGCCGCGACCTCGCGCCGGGCGACGAGGTGCTGCTGCGCTTCGACGCGGCGAACCGGGATCCCGCGGTGCACGCCGACCCCGACCGCTTCGCGCCCGGCCGGCCGGGGTGGTGCAGGGCGTGGAAGGCGGCGCAGCGTTCGTTCATCGGTTCTCCACCTCGATCTTCGTGGG
>NZ_JBPQTP010000049.1:0-44592 GCF_051386395.1 Micromonospora sp. URMC 106 | reverse complement strand
CACCCGCCCCGCCCCCGTCCAGGCGTCCGACACCGGCCCGACCACCGTCCTCGGGCTCGCCGTCGACCTGCTGAGCGAGCGGACGGGCTATCCCGCGCAGATGCTCGCCCCCACCATCGACCTGGAGGCCGACCTCGGCATCGACTCGATCAAGCGGACGGAGCTGGCCGAGACGCTGCTGCGCCGGCTGGCGGTGCCGCGACCGGAGACGCGCCTGTCCGCCCTCGTCGGCGCCCGCACGATCGCCGACCTGGTGGCGCAGCTTCCCCCGCTCGACCCCGCGTCGGCCGAAGCGACCCCGGCCGCCGCCGGCGTCCCGGCACCCGCCCCCACCACGACGACCACACAGGCCACGAAGGACACCCGCCCGGCCGCGCCGGACACCGCGACCTCCGGCGGGCCGGCCCCGGGCCGGGCGCCCGACCGGTACGTTCCCGCCCTGCGAGCGCTGCCCGCGCCGACCCGGCCCGCCGCCGACCTCTCCGGGCGGGTCGCCGTCGTCCTCGGCGGCGCACCCGAGCTGGCGGAGGCGCTGCGCCGCCGGTTGACCCGCTCCGGGGTCGACACGGTCGACGCCGCGACCGCGCCGCAGGACCTCGACCTGGCGATCCTGCTGCCGGTGACGGACGCCGCCGGCGAGCCGGCCCTGCCGGCGGCGTACGACCGGCTCCGCGTGCTGCTGACCGCCGGCGTGCCGGACGTCACCGTGGTCACCACCATGGGCGGTCGCTTCGCGCCCGTCGACTCGGAGACGGCCCCGGCCGGCCAGCACGCCGCGCTGGCCGGGATCGGCTTCGCCGGACTGGTCCGCACCGTGGCCCACGAGTACCCGGAGACCCGGGTCCGCCTGCTGGACGTGGACCCCCAGGGCGGCGCGGAGGCGGTCGCCGACCGGATCGTCGACGAGGTGGCCGGCGGGACGCCCCGGGGGGTCGTCGGTCTGCCCGGCGGGTCCCGGGTGACCCGCCGGTACGTCCGGCAGGACCTCCCCACCGGCTCCGGCGCGCTCGACCTGGACTCCGACTCGGTGGTGCTGGTCACCGGCGGCGGGCGGGGCATCACGGCTCGGACGGCGGTCGCGCTCGCCGAACGGTACGGCTGCCACCTGGAGATCGTCGGTCGCACCGCCCCGCCCGAGTCGGCCGAGGACGCCACCACGGCCGGCCTGACGGACCCGGTCGACCTGCGCCGTGCCCTGCTCGCGGCCGGCGCGGGCACACCAGCCGAGGTGGAACGCCGGCTGCGCGCCCTGCTCGCCGGGCGCGAGCTGCGCGCCGTCCTCGACCGGCTCGAGGCGCACGCCGCCTCCGTGCGGTACCACCGGTTCGACATCCGCGACGACGCCCGCCTGGCCGCCACGGTCGACGAGGTCTACCGCCGGCACGGCCGGATCGACGTCGTCGTGCACGGCGCCGGGGCGGTCGACGACCGGCTCATCCGCGACAAGGACCAGGCATCCTTCTCCGCCGTCTACGACGCCAAGGTGCGCAGCGCCCGGGTCCTGCTGGACGCGCTGAAGCCGGACCTGCGGCTACTGCTCTTCTTCTCCAGCGTCTCCGGCGCGTTCGGCAACCGGGGACAGGCCGACTACGCGGCGGCGAACGACGCGCTGGACACGCTCGCGCTGGCCGCCGCCGACCGCTTCACCGGGCGCACCCTCGCGGTCGCCTGGGGCCCGTGGGCCGCCGCCGGCGGTGGCATGGTCTCGGCCGAACTGGAGCGGGAGTACGCGCGCCGCGGCATCGAGGTGATCGACCCCGAGGCGGGCGTCGAGGCGCTGATCCGCGAGATCGTCGACGGCCCGCGCGACGTTCACCAGGTGCTGTACGTGGCCGGCGACCCGGCCCCGTTCCGGCCCGCCGAGTTCGATGACTGAGCCGGCCCGGTCGCCGTACCCCCGCCCGTCGGGACCGGCCGTCCTGCGCCTCGCCGCGTCCTCCCCGGCGGGGCTCGCGGACCGGCTCCGGGCGGTGGCCCGGGGCGGACCGCACCCCGCGGAGCCGGAGGACCCGGACCTGCCGTGCCGGCTGGCGCTGCTGACGCCGACCCCGGACCGGCTCGCCCTCTCCCAGGAACTCGTGCTGCGGGAACGGTCCTGGGACGGCCCGGCCGACCTCTGGTACACCACCGAGCCGGTGCTGCGGCCGGGCCGTCCGGGCCGGGTGGCGTTCCTCTTCCCGGGCCTGTCCGCGCACGACCGGCCGCCGCTCGACGACGTGGCCGGGGCGTTCGGCCTGCCCGGCTACCAGCCGGACCGCACCGGGACGGTGGGCGGCCGGACCTGGGACCTGCTGCACACCGGGCGGCTGCTCGACGGCGCGCTGCGGCGGATGGGCATCCACCCCGACCTCGTCGCCGGGCACAGCGCCGGGGAGTGGAGCGCCCTGTTCGCGGCCGGCAGGTGGGCGGCGGAGGCATTCGACGACTTCGCCCGGGGGATGGGGCCGGACGCCTACCAGTTGCCCGACGTGGCGTTCGCGGTGGTGGGCTGCCCGGTCACCGAGGCGAGACGGCTCATCGACGGGGTGGCCGACGTGGTCATCTCCCACGACAACAGCCCCCGGCAGACAGTGCTCTGCGGCACCGACGCGGCGATCCACACCGCGTTCGCCCGGATCGCCGACCCGGCGGTGCCCCGGACGGTGCTGCCCTTCCGGTCCGGGTTCCACAGCCCGATGCTCGCGCCCTACCTCGACCCGGTGGCCGCCATCCTGCGGGCCGTCCCGTTGCGGGCCGCGACGGTACCGGTCTGGTCGGCGACCACAGTGGACCGCTATCCCGACGACGAGCCGGCGTTCAGCCGGCTCCTGGTCCGGCACCTGGTCTCGCCGGTCCGCTTCCGGGAGCTGGTGCAGCGCCTCCACGACGAGGGCACCCGGGTCTTCGTGCAGGTCGGCCACGGCAGCCTCGCCGCCTTCGTCCGCGACACGCTGCACGGTCAGCGGCACGTCGTCGTCAGCGCCTCGAAGGGACGCCCCGACGGGCTGGCGGCGCTGGCCCGGCTCGCCGCGGCGCTGTGGGTACAGGGGCTGCGGCCGGACTTCGCCGCGCTGCCCGGCGCCGACGGCGCCGTCCACCCCGACGGCCCGCCGGCCCCGGGAGGCCCCGACGACGCGGTGCTCGCCGCGTTCCAGGCCGTCCTCGACGAGGTGGCCCACGCCAGCCGCGAGGTGCTCGGCGGCTGGCAGCGGCGGGGCCGGAATGACAAGGTACGACCATGACCGAACGAGAGCTTCCCGCGCTGACCCGCGCCGAGCAGGAACTCGTGGACCGCTACCTGCGCATCGTCGACCTGGTCGCCCGCCTCAACCCGGCCCGGGACAGCGGCCACTTCGACGTACGGGGATGCGTGCTGGCCGCGCAGGCGCTGGTGGCGGAGGCCAAGGCGATCGGCGTGACGGCGGAGACCATGCTCGAACGCGGCGAGGACGAACTGCACGTCGCGACGCTGGCCCGGGCGATGCGCGCCCTGGACGGCGAGCGCCGCATCGCCCGGCTGCGGCTGCCCCCGAACTGAACTTCGCACACAGGGAGGGCAGGTTGCACGGGAGTGGGCAGCGGCTGGCCGTCATCACCGGCGCGGCCAGCGGGATCGGCGCGGCGGTGGCGCGGCGGCTGGTCGACGACGGATGGCGCGTGATCGGCTGGGACCGTCGCGGCTGCGACGCGGACGGGGTGACCGGGCGCCAGGTCGACGTACGCGACTACGAGCAGGTGGCCGCCGCGGCGGCGGAGGTCGACCGGGCGGATCTGCTGGTCAACAGCGCCGGCATCGGCGGGCGCGGGTTCGCCGCCGAGCTGGCCCCGGCGGCGTGGGAGCGGGTCATCGGGGTGAACCTGACCGGGACGTACTACTGCTGCCGGGCGATGTTCCCCGCCCTGCGACGGGCCGGTGGGCTGGTCGTCAACATCGCCTCCGTGGCGGCGCACCTGGCGATGGTGGAGGGGGCCGCGTACTGCTCCTCGAAGGCCGGTGTCGCGATGCTGACCGACGTGCTCGGGGTGGAGTGGGCCGCGCAGAACATCCGGGTCATCGCGGTCAGCCCGGGTTACGTGCGGACGCCGCTGGTGATGGACGGCATCCACCGCAATCTCCTCGACGAGGAGACCATCGTGCGGGGCACCCCGCAGCGCCGCCTGGCGGAGCCCGCCGAGGTGGCGGAGCTGATCCGGGCACTGGCCGCGGACGAGCTGCGCTACCTGACCGCCACGACCGTGCGCTTCGACGGCGGGTGGACCGCGAGCGGTGGCTACCAGCCGCACCTCGCGGGCGACCTGGCACGGGCGGTGGACGACCCGGCGCCCGCCCCGGACAAGGCCGGACTGGCGGCACGGGACTGACCCCGGGCGCGCCAGGTCGACCGGACCCGGCCCGGGCGGGCCCGGGCGGACGGGCCTGGCCGGGCGAGCCTGGCCGGGTGAGCCTGGCCGGGCAAGCCTGGCCGGGTGAGCCTGGCCGGCGCCGGGGTCGACGGGCCGGTGGGCGCCGTCGACCCCGGCGGGTCAGCTCAGTTCCCCACCTTCACCGCGCTCTTCTTCCGACTGCGCAGGATGGTGTCGACCAGCCCGTAGGCGACCGCGTCGTCGGCGGTGAGGATCTTGTTCCGCTCGATGTCGCGGGAGACCTCCTCCTGGGGCCGGCCGGAGTACTGGGCCAGCATCTCTTCCATCTGGGTCCGCATCCGCATGATCTCCCGGGCCTGGATCTCCAGGTCGGTGCCCTGGCCCTGGACGCCCTCGATCGCGGGCTGGTGGATCAGGATCCGCGAGTGCGGCAGCGCCATCCGCTTGCCCGGGGTCCCCGCCGCCAGCAGGATCGCGGCCGAGGACGCCGCCTGGCCCAGGCAGACGGTCTGCACGTCCGGACGGACGTAGCGCATGGTGTCGTTGATCGCCGTCATCGCGGTGAACGAGCCGCCCGGCGAGTTGATGTACATGGTGATGTCCCGCTCGGGGTCCGTCGCCTCCAGCGTGATGAGCTGCGCCATCACGTCGTTGGCGGCGGCGTCGTCGACCGGCGTGCCGAGGAAGATGATCCGGTCCTCGAACATCTTGCTGTACGGGTTGGTCTCCTTCATGCCGTACGACGTCCGCTCGGCGAAGGACGGCAGGACGTACCGGGCGTCCACGGACAGATTCGGCTTGCGGATCATGTTCGGCCTCTCTCCCTCGGAAATTGCTCCCCCGGCAATTCACCCGTCGGCCGGGCGACGCAGCGGAGATGATCCCTTGTCGACCCTATCGGCTTCCCGAACGGAATGCCGCTCCCAGCTAGGGGTGATTACGCGGCAAGCAGAACGCCTCCACTGGGGACGCTGCGTCGCCCGAGGTGGCGCAACCCACGGCGGATCGGGGGGTCCGCCGTCCCGTCGCACGCCCGTCCCCGCGCGACGACGGCCGCGTCGGACCCGGACGCGGAGGGGCGCGGTCGCCGAAGCCCCACCACGCCAATTCGGCAGCGCGAACCGGTACGCATGCCGAATATGGGAATTCCACCGCGAGCCGAGGGTCGTTCCCGCCGGCCAGCTGATCGACAACGGTCAAAGGCAAGAATCGGCATTCGGCCCAGCGCTCACCGGTGCAGCCGCGGGGCGATCCAGGTGCCGATGCTGTCGCCGTGGCACTGGTCCACGCTGGTGGTGCTCACCTGGAGGGAAACCTGGGTCGCGGCACTGATGTCCACCTTGACCGGGCGGGTCTTCCCGAGGCCCACCGTCGTGGTGAAGACCTTCTTCCGGTCGACCAGCACGGTGAACCGCAGGGGCAGCGCTCCCGGCGAGTCGTCCGCGATCCCCACGGCCGCCTCGAGGAGCCGGTACTGCCGACTGACGACGAACGTGGCCGTGTAGTGGTCGTTCAACCAACACGGCGACGCGGTGAGCACGGTCTCGTGCCGCCTGCCGGCGACGGTACGCGGCTCCTGCTGCCAGCCCTCCCAGTCGTCCACCTCGGGCATCTCGACCAGGGAGCGCACCTCGGCCTCGACCGGCGCGGCGTTCGACGGGGCACTCGACGTGGGCGCCGCGGAGGAACCGGGTCCGGCGGTCGCCTGAGGGCCGACCACCTGGGACGGCACGACGGACGGGCTGCCCTGGACCTGCGGCGCGGCGCCACCGCCCCCGGTGTCGCGGACGAGTTCCAGCGCCACCGGGATGGCCGCCGCAACCACCGTGGCCACCGCGGCGATGACCGCACCGATGATCGCGGGATGGGAGGACCGACGCCGTGGGGTAGACACGGCTCGATTGTGACAGCCACCGCCCACCTCCCAGGTCCACCGCGACGGGTCCGCGACCGGCACGCGGCTTCCCCGTTTCCGCGGGACGCTCCCGCGATTCCGGCCCCAGAAGACACCCGGCCATGGTCGGCGCCTGGACTTCGCCGTCTTGGTTCAGCAAGCAGGCCGTACAGAGGTGCGCGAGCTTCCCGGTCACGGGCCGAGGGCTAGTCTCTGGGCCATGTCCGCCTCCGTGCAGCGTCCGTTGCTGTTCCTCGACGTGGACGGCACTCTCATCCCGTTCGGAACGTCTTCGGCGACACCGCCGGGCCTGCCCCGCAGCCAAACCCGTGAACAGGTTCAGCCGGACGACGCCCACCCGTTGCTGCACAGGGTCAAACCGGAACACGGCCGCCTGCTGTCCGCCCTGCCGTGCGACCTCGTGTGGGCGTCCACCTGGATGAGCGACGCTAACGACGTACTGGCTCCGCTGCTCGGACTGCCGGCCCTGCCGGTCGTGGACTGGCCCGACTCAGACGAGGACGGCGGCGCCCTGCACTGGAAGACCCGCGGGCTGGTCGAGTGGGCGCAGGCCCGTCCCTTCGTCTGGGTCGACGACGAGATCTCCCCTGCCGATCGCGTCTGGGTGTCCGCCCATCACCACGGCCCAGCCCTGCTCCACCGGGTCGACCCACGTCGCGGCCTGACCGCCCGCGACCTCGCTGTCGTCAGGGACTGGCTCGCGCAGGCGTAACGGCACGAGCCTGACCGGCCATCGCTGCCTTGTGCGCCTTGGCCTCGGCACAGCAGACGATCACGCCGGACCCGCCAGCGCGCGTCGCCGGGCTGCCGGCGCGGTTACGGCACGATCGGGAAGGCGTCGTCGTCGCGTCCGGTCTGCGGTAGCCCGGCCGCTGCGGCAATCCCCTTCACGGCCTGCTCCAGCGTGGTGGATTCCGAAAGGACGAGTTCGTCGGGCCAGCCGAGGACGTCGTGGGCGGCGTACCAGCCGCTCATGTGGTCGGCGGTGAACTCGCCGGCCTGTGGGCGCGTGAGGTGCCGGCGGAGGGTCTCGGGCAGGGACACGTCGAGGTAGACGAACAGCGACCGCCCCCGATGGCCGTCGCGGAGGCCTGTCAGCATGCCCCGGTTGCGGCTGGTGTGCATGATGCCCTCCAGCACCACGTGGTAGCCGTGGTCGAGCGCGAACCGGACGGTCTGTGCGATCAGCGCCGGCGCCGCACCGCCCGGCTCGTCCCGCTCGCGCAACAGGATGCGGCGCAGGTAGTCCTGCTCGACCAGAGCGTAGCCCCGGCCATGCCGACGCCGCAGGTCTCGCGCGATGCTGCTCTTGCCCGAGCCGGAGTTCCCCCGGATGCAGACGAGGATCGTATCGGGGCTGCCGGCCGTGGTGCGCATGTGTTCTCAACCTGTGTGGGCGCGGGGTGGGCACGCCACCGCGTACCCGATATCGGACCCGAAAGAGGCCGACAAGGCGGAGGAGCACCCGGCCGGAGCCTTTACTGCTGGTGCGCCGCCGGGGACTCGAACCCCGAACCCGCGGATCGGGAGTGCCCCTCTTGCCCAATCTGACTTGCCTCGGCCCTGCTCCGGCTGCTTGCCCTCTGGAGGCTCGGGACCGGCAGCAGAGCAAGCCTCCGTGCAGGATCTAGTTAGGCGACCGGATCGCGTCCCAGCCGGTGACGTCGCACTGGCCGTGCTCGTTGTTTCCGGCGGCGACAACTGTTCCGTCCGCACGTAGTCCGAGAGTGTGGGTGGATCCGGCCGCCACCGCGACGATCTCGCGCCAGTCGGCTACGTCGCACTGGCCGGAATCGTTGCTGCCCACGGCCACGACTCGGCCAGCCGCGGTGACTCCGACGGTGTGGTAACTCCCAGCCGCCACTGCCACAACGTCCCGCCAAGCACCGACGTCACAGGCGCCACGGTGCCATCGGCACACAGCCCCAACGAGTGTCGCCGTCCAGCGGCGATGACAGGACTACTCATGTGCACCGCATTACGCGCATGACCCCGGGTAGGTCCGGCCCGCTCCTGCGGCATAGGCGCTGATGGCGTCCGCATCCCAGGTGTACTCAATCTCGGGCAACTCGAACCCTGCGGGGAAGCGCACCATGCGGGCTGCTGTAGGGCGCCCGCCAGCCTTGGTGTAGAAGGCTATCGCTCGGGTGTTGTCGCGTAGCACTTCCAGATACACGGGTTGGCCAGGGTGGGTGGTAGCCGCCCAGGTGAAGGCGTGCCGTAGCAAGTAGCGTCCGATACCGCCGCCGGTGCGTGCCGGGTCGACGTGCAGGTTGTCGAGCAGGACCCGTCCGTCGGAGCCGGGGATGAGGTAGGCGAAGCCGAGTAGGTCGATGCCGTGCGCGGCGATCAGCAGGTGGCCGCCATCCGTGTCTCCGTCGCGCTGATTCGCGGGCGCCAGCCGGCTCTTCCACATGTCTGCCTGCTGGTCCCGTAGCGGGCCTTCCAAGTAGCTGGCCGGCATCAGTCCGGCACACGCCGCCTGCCAACTGTCGGTGTGCAGGCTTGCAACACGTAAGGTGTCCTGCCCGGTTCCGGTCCTGACCTCCATGATCTTTATGCTCTCATGCGGTGCCGCCATGCCGCCCATGTGAACGTCCGCACATCGGCTACTTGTCTCATTGACCTACGACCGCGGCCCGGCCATGACAGGACGTTGCCTCGGCGGCCACCCTGCCGCTCTCGGCGGCAGGGGTGACTTAAGGGGTCAGGGCCGGCCTCGACCGTCGGTTCGCCGGTCGAACGTCGCTCGCTGGCCGGCCACCCGTCCCAGATGGAGCCGGGTGCATCCGGCGTGGAATGTCGTACCGGCCTTCATGCCTGCGATCGAACGCCCACCTCCACGCGGAGTGCTCGAAGAATCCGGGCGACGCCGAGAAAGGGCTGGACCCGCCCGCCGTCACTCCGTCACATGTCGTCAACGGGAACGCCGACTCGACGACGGTCGCGGTCCCGGCCACCGGCCTCTGTTCGGGCATGGTGATCACGTCGCCAGCCGCCAGACTTCGCCACCGCTGTGGGCCCAGCGGAGCCAGGCGAACCACTGCTCTCCCGCCGGGCAGGCAGCCCGACGAAGAAGCTCGGGGACATCCACGGCATGGATCCTCCCGCGTGCTCCATCGGACGCCACGCCCGGAAGGGGCCAGAGCCAGAAGACGGCCATGGCAAACCCCACGGACGACCGCGTCTCGGCCAGCATCCCGGCTGCCGGCAACGCACACCGCCCCACCGGCTGGGTAGCCTGTGTCCACGATCACGGCGCCGCGTCCGTGGCTTACCGGAGCCGGCCCAGAGCAAGGAGGTGCCGACATTAAAAGAATGCACAAGTCGATGATCTTGGGGGTGGCCGTATGCATAGTTGCGCTTTTGCTCTTTTTCGTTTACAGACAGACGATAGGCGCAAAAGTAATTGGAACCGCCAGTGGGCCGGAATACGAATACATAACAATAGAGAACAAAACCTATGTGATTAATTTTGCGAACAACTACTCGAATGCAAATAAGGGGGACTTCCTGGGAATCGTTCGCGGCGATGACGTTACCTTCAGAATCTACTCCGTAGAAGGCGACGAAGGCGGTAATTACATATATAGGCTCTCAGGCTTCGACGGGGCTTTTTATCGTTTGAGAGAATGACCCACAGGGGCAGGCAGATCGCACCCCTTGCCCACTTAGAGCGTGTTTGAGGAGCTCTGACGTAGACGGTGTGGCGGCATAACAGCGGCTGCCGCGGCGGGCAGGGTGGCGCGGTGTCCGCGCGTCGCGGTTACCCCTCAGACCTGACTGATGCCAGTGGGCGCTGATCGAGCCGCTGTTGCCGGAGCCGAACACGGACGGCCGCCGGGAGAAGCACCCACGGCGGGAGATCGTCAACGCGATCCTGCACATGGTGCGCTCCGGCCGTCTGGTCGACTGGACCCGCGACACCCTGCGCACCACCCTCGAGATCGTCCGCAAGCCCGCCGACCAGCGCGGCTTCGCTGTCCACCCGCGCCGCTGGGTCGTGGAAACGCACCCTGGCCTGGCTCACCGCCTGCCGCCGGCTGGCTCGGGACTACGAGCGCCACCCCGAAGTTTCCGACGCCATCGTCCGCTGGGCCGCCATCGCCGGCATGACCCGCCGCCAACCCGCCCGCCGACAGCTCCGCCGCACCTTCACCTGGACCTGACCAACCCGATCTCAAACACGCTCTCAAATCGTATGAGCCAGATCCGCATTCTTCAGGTTCACGTACGACCCGCGACATGCGCGGTGTAAATCTGCGCGGCGAGCGGTTTTGGTGGCGGTGGGTGCGGATCAGCCCGGCGAGGTGGTTGAGCGTGCGGTTGGGAAGTGCGATCGAAGAGGGGTATGGCAGCAACGAGGCTCCCGGTGGGGGCGTCCACCTTGGTCGCTTGTCCTACCCGAGAGCCCACCTCGTGCAGATGTCGCGAACTGGTGTCGTGACGGGTGCCATCCTCGTGCCGTGAGCGGGTGTGGTCGAGCGGGTGCGACCACAGGTGATCGTCAGCCAAGGGCGATCACCGTGTTCCGTCTGCGGAGGTAAATTCCGTCATCGAAAAGGGTGAACTGGGGGGCTTGTTCTCGATACTCGTTGAACTCGTACTCCGCCCAGTCCGTTTCCTCGGCATCAGCGGTGGTAGTCCAGATCAGAGTCCCGGTGGTGGCGTCTATTGCGGTTAGCGCCCCGTCCTCCGTGGCAACGTGCAGAATTCCACCGGCGAGTACCGGGGTACCAGTAATCGGATGCTCGACGTGGTAAGAGAAGCGCCGCGATTCGGTGGCAGGATCGACGGCGTCGAGCCGCGTGCGGTCGTATTGGCAGTAGAGGAGATCTGCGCTGACGACAAGTGCGCCCGAAACCGCCTCGCCCTTACCTGCCCACGGGGGAGCCAGGCGCCAATGCTCGCGTCCGGTCCGCACCTCGTACGCGGCGAACTCGGACGTGGCTTCGTCGTGCCATCGACTGGTCGGGACCCACACCAAGGAACGGGCGACAGCGGCGTGGTAGGGGTCGATCGTTACCCACTCCTTCCCCCCGGGATAGCCGTGCGGACAAGGAGCATATTCCGAACCGATCTCCCATACGACGCGACCGGTTTTCTGATCGACTGCGGCAAGCCCGCCGTGGGAGTGGTTGCCCTCGAAGCCTCCCGTAACGAGTATTAACCCATCAGCGACTGCCGGCCGACCTTCGAGGAGACCGAAATCGGGGCTGCTGACGGCAGCCTCCCACCGGACCTCACGGGTATCGAGTTGGTAAGCACGGATACCGTCGATGCTTACGGTGACGAGTAGATCATCAACTATGAACGGACGTTCCATGGGATCGAGGGTCCACCGAAGCTTGCCGGTGGCGCGATCGATGGCGAAGCCCACTTCCTCGTACTCGACGATGACCAGCTCGTCTGAGACGGCGACCGGCGCTGCGGCGCCGATCGGGTCGTCCTCCTGCCAACGCCACCCCAGCAGGCCAGTTTCCGCGTCGACGGCGTAAACGGTTCCGCTCGCGTCGCTGAAGTAGGCGACGCCGTCGGCGATCGTCGGCGCCCATTCCACCGTGTCGTCGGCCACGAACCGCCACCGGATCGCCGGGTTCGCCGAGACACCAGGCCCAGGACACTCTCCGGTGTTGCCCGAATTGCCATACGGCACACTGATGGAACCCACCATGCCTCCCCGATCATCGACCGCGCCGATCTTAGAGCGTGTTTGAGATCGGGTTGGTCAGGTCCAGGTGAAGGTGCGGCGGAGCTGTCGGCGGGCGGGTTGGCGGCGGGTCGATCGCTCGTTACACAACGTGATGGGCAGCCCGTCGCCGCGAATGGCCAGGATCATCTGCACCGGCCTCAGGTGGACGATCTCTATAGGCCACGTCGACGTCGAACCCGGTAGCCTCCGGGGCGCCGCCACCCGCCCGCGATCAGGTCAACACCGAGACAGCCGAACCCGCCCGCGTCACCCTCCGTCACGCCTTGCGATCATCGCCAACGGGGAGCACCGACTCGACGATGGTTGCGGTCCCGACCACCGGCCTCTGTTCGTGCATGGTGATCACGTCGCCGGCCGCCAGACGTCGCCATCGTTGTGGACTCAGCGGAGCCAGGCGGACAACTGCTCTCCCGCCGGGCCGCAGATCCGGCTGTGCCTCGACCCACAGCCGCGCGACGTACAGGTCCGGCTCGCCCGCCGCCGTCACATCGCCGATGTCCCACAACGGACGGAGGCGCCCGTCGCCGGGAATGGGAGTCCGCCTGCCGCCGGCGACGTCCGGATCCACGAGCTGAAGGTCCACCCGCACCACTCCGTGGACGACCTCAGAGCGGCGCCAGTGGCACCACCGCTCGGTCCGGGACAGCCACATCATCCTGGCTGCCTCCGCGAGCAGATCCCAGTAAGCGGTTTCGGTGCGGTACGCGTCGCCCAGTTCCACGAGGATGTCCAACGCGACCTCCCACTCGTCGTGGTCGAGGTACTCGTTGACGTCGGCCACCGTCGTGCCGGCCGCACCCGTCGCGACCGCGGGCACGCGACAGGCAGCTCGACGAAGAAGCTCGGGGACATCCACGGCATGGATCTTCCCGCGCGATCCATTGGACGCCACGCCCCGGGAAGAGCCAGAGCCAATGTCTCGGCCATGGGGAAGCCCCACGGACGGGCCAGGTCGCGGCTGGAACCGGGCCACCGGCTTGGCGGCCTGGTCTTGGCGGTCTCTCGCGGCCTCGGCTGGCCCCTGTCGTCCTCGCCCAATGGCACGCTGATGGCACGCGGTCTGCTTCCCTCGACCTATGTGCGCGTAGTCGAGGTGGCGGCCTACAGACCCGGCTTCGTGAATACCGACCACGGCGCGCCCGGCGGGTGGCCGAGCAGAGAGCAGGCATGTCTACCGAACCGGAACCGGGCCTCGCGCCCGAGGACGCGAGACGCCGCACGACCAAGGTCGATCCCATCATGATGGGTTCCATGGAGGTCACCAAGGACGGGCGAAGCTGGCGGATCGGTACGGCCGGCGACGTCGCATGGATCGTTGGTAAAACCACGGAAGGCTTCTCGATCACCACAGCGATACCGCCGGTGTTCGACGCCTACGCCACCTTCTACCCGCCCGACGGCGTGAGTGTCCAAGCCCATGAACGCGCGGTGATCGACGTACTCACCCAGGACACCCCTGACCAGCCCTGGTGGCTGGGCTATCTCGACACAGGCGCCCACGACATCGTCTTCCCCCTCGCTCCGAAGGTGTCGCTCTACTGGAGCTGGCCCTACGTGCTGGTCGAAGCCGGAGCCGAACAAGCCCTCACCTGGCGGATCGGCCACATGCGCGCCGGCAGGGGATCGTTACCCGATCTGTTCTTCCCTGCAGATCACTCCTGGCTCGTCTCCGCCCTCTGGGACGACGTATGGACCGACATCGGCGGGACCGCCGCACTGATCGCCGCCCTGCACGACAATTTGCTGGTCAACGCTCGCCGGGTCGGGACCGACGAAGACGCCCTTCCGCCAGGACTCACGCGCGACTAGTCACACGCGCAACTCAACATGCTGGCGGATCCCTGAGGGCCGGGGTTAGGGGTGGAACCCCGAGGTCTTCACGAAGGTTGAGCCACAAGGCGGAGCGGCGCACCTGTGGCAAGGACTGGAAGGAGCACAGCCTGGTCTTCACCACCACGATCGGTACGCCGATCGAACCGCGCAACCTCAACCGGCACTTCTCCTCGACACCGCCGGGCTGCGTCGGGTGCGCTTCCATGATCTACGCCACTCGTGCGCAACGCTGCTCTACGAACGGGGCGTACCGATCGAGAAGATCCAGGACTGCTGGGGCGCAGCTCCCCGACCATCACGAGGCTGATCTGCGTCGAGGTGCCCCGGCAGCCCCAGCGGTCGACCACAGACAAGCTCGGTTATCTGTTCGATGCCTGGCGTAGGGGTCACCAAAAGGACTCAGGGCCGGTCTTAATGACCGGCCCTGAGGGTGTTACTGCTGGTGCGCCGCCAGGGACTCGAACCCCGAACCCGCGGATTAAGAGGCACCGCCGGGGTTATGGTCCGTTCTTCCTCGCCTCGGCCGTGCGGGTGGTTAGTAGCAGAGTCCGGACGGTGCCGCGCGCCTCGGTTGCTGTCGCCGTTGCTGTCACCCCGACCTATGCATTTACGAGTCGGTTGCGGAATGCTGGTCCGCCGCCCTGGACCTTCGCCCGACCCTGGTGCGCCCGTTCGCGAGCATTCGCCGACGCTCACCGATTTGGGCTGCTCGCTTGGCTACTCGGCGGGCGTCGATAACCTCACGCACCGATTTGCTGTCAGGGAGCGGACATCCAGGTCGGGGTTGCCGGACTGGAGGTGCACACTGCCCAACGTGAAAACCTCCCGTCCACAGAAGCCCCTCAGTCCCAAGGCTGTCGGCGGGCTGGTCGTCGGCGTCGTGCTTCTCGTCGGCTGCTGCTGCGGCGCGGTCTTCGGCGACGACGATCCGAAGGACGCTGTGTCCTCGGCCCCGACGAATGCCGCCACCTCCGCGAGCCCGCCGGTGCAGCAGCTCGCCTCACTGGCTCCGTCCGCCTCCCCCGCGCGCACCGCCTCGCCTAAGCCGAAGCCCTCGCCGAGCGTCTACTACACCGACTGCGACGCTGTAGAGGCCGCTGGCGTATTCGTGTTGGAGAAGGGCGATCCTGGGTACCGCAAAGCCCTGGACCGCAACGGCGACGGCTTCGCGTGCGACCTTCCGGACGACCCGGAGTACGCGGATGACGGCTCGTCCGGCGGCGACGACAGCGGCGATGTCTATTACGCCAACTGCAGCGAGGCGCGCGCGGCGGGGGCGGCACCGATCCAGCGGGGCGAACCTGGGTATCGCAAGGCCCTGGACCGTGACGGCGACGGCACCGCCTGCGACTGACCCGGGCGAAACCAGAGCCCCAACTCTCCTTCAGCAGTATCCGGCGTACAGGTCGACTCGTCCGTCGCCCACCAGGTCAGCCGCCCTCACTGGCGGCTGATCTGCTGCTTGTCCGGGTGCTGCTGGTCGTCGGTCATCATTGGTCGGCGTTCCACGGCCCGGTGACGGCCCTGACGGCCCAGCGACGGCCCAATAGTGGCTGGCCAAGCCGGGTCGCCTCAGCGAGGATTGGGACTCTTGCCCGATCGAGGAGGGTGCGTCGTGTCTTGGGCCTCATCACTGGACCTGGATAGGGCTCTGGTTGCGTGTCACCAGGACTTGTTGGGTGACTGGTTCCGTGACCCATGGGGCTGGCCCGAGTTGGACTGGGTGGTTTCCACTCGACGTGACCTCATAGAGGAGCGCCTACAAAACACTGATGTCCGGGCCATCTCCAAGATTGATGTCCCAAAGGAGAATTTCGGCATCCGGCCGGCGATGGTTATGGACCCGCTCGACCGACTTGCTTATCAGGCGCTTGTTGGTCACCTCAGCGTGCCGTTGATCGGCGGGATGCATCGCAATGCGTATGGCTGGCGGCTCCCGGTTAAGGGCATGACTGCGGGCCTCTATTCTCCGAACGACAAGCAGTGGGAAAATTACCGCTCCTACTTGTCCCTCTTGGCCGGCAAGTTCGATGTAGCGCTCAAAACCGATATCGTTTCCTGCTTTGCGAGCGTCCCGGTCGATCGGTTGATTGAGGAGATCGAGGGCAAAGTTACTCGGGCGAGCGCTCGACCCATCATCGATCATCTTGTGCCTCGTCTTAAGAGCTGGACCAAGGTCTCCGGTCGGAGCGGCATCCCCCAACGCTTCCAGGCATCAGCTGTGCTCGCGAACCTCTACCTGTCGCAACTAGACGAGGTTCTGGATCACCATTCATCCGAGGTTGATTACGACTCGGGTAAGCGGCGTAGCTTCGTCCGATGGATGGATGATGTGTGGCTCTTCGGTGAGGACGCTGGCAATCTCCGCCGCGCCCAGGTTGAGATCAATAGTGCACTCAATGACATGGGCCTGCACATGAACTCCGGAAAAACTGAACTGCTAGAGGGGAAGCAGGTCGCCCTCAGTGCGCGCGAGGTCGAACACAGCGCAATCGACGAGGAGCTCCTATTCGGGAAGCTTCTCTTCAAAAAGAAGCTCGTCACTAAGCGTCTCGATGAATTGGTGGAGCGGCTAGTTGATGCCAAAGAAACCGCGAGTCGCACCTCGCTAAAGTTCGCCACTACCCGGATGAGAACCTACAAGCACTTTACGAAGGTCGACAATTTCATAGAAGTCGCCATGCGAATGCCGCAAGGCGCTGACTCGCTAGCGCGGCTCTTCAGGGATGCTAAGAGGACTGGCGATATGGAGGACTGGTACATCGAATATCTCGGCAAGCCATGGTCTAAGGTTGAGTGGGCGGCAGCCCAGCTCGGCACCATGTTTCCGTCGCGCGGCAAAGTCGGTCGCCCCATTCAAGAAGAATTCGCCTCCATCCTGTCCCGAGGTGGGTCCTCTCTACCCATGACTGCCGTGGCTGCCCAGCGCCTTGCCAAGTGGAATCGTACGGAGGCGCGGGTTGTGATTGCCGAAGCCGTGAAACGCGCTGAGAACCCGCTTCATCGGCGCGTTCTTGCCCTTGCGGGTCTAGAAGCTGGTTGCTCGCGCACCAACGTTACTAAGTGGCTAAGTGAGTTCCCTGAGAACGCTGTAACCCTGGAACTGCTGCGGGACCGGTCATTCGCCAAACTTCCCTTGAAGCCGGATTTCACTGGCAGCTAGCCGTTTGTTTGAACGAGCACGTCGTTTTGCTGATGCCTTCGGAGAGATCTAGGAGATGTTGCATGGAGCCTCATCCTGGGAATCCTGATACGGATCGGACCTACTGGTCCGAACGGCAAGGCCGTCGACCTGGTGGCTCGATCGGGCAAGCGGCAGTTCGCCGTCTCTTTCTCGTATTGGTGCAGGACTTTGACCGTCGCAATCTTCTGCAAGAATACTTCGGATATGACTGCGTTGACGCTGGCTATGTGCCGGGGTTGATGGGCGAAGAGATCGGGGACCGGATCCTTCTGGATCTCGGTCGGGAAATTGTATGGCCCTTGTCTAGTGCTGAGGTTCAATCATGGGACGAGGACACGCTATTCGACATGATCGAATATCTTTACGACCGCGTTTCCTTGGGGGACGAGACGGCAGGGGGTTTCCACTCGTACTCCGGCTGCGGCTGGCACTACTCGCGCTTCCATGCCGGGCCGGCTCAGGACGAGTACCGTAGGAGGATCAATACTATCCTGCGACGGTGCGAGATTGGATTTCAACTAGGCCAAGACGGCGTAATTGAGCGCACCCTCGTTTCTGGTACCGAGGCGCTAATGAAGAGTGCACCCAAAGGGGTGGATCCGCATAACCGGACTCTCGTCGAAGCGGCAATTAGCAAGTTTCGGAGGAGAGGTGCAACGCCAACCGACCGCCGAGATGCAATTCGCGATCTGGCCGACGTGCTGGAACACTACCGACCCAGCGTGAAGACGCATTTGTTGCCCAAAGATGAGGGTGCCTTCTTCGAGATTGCCAACAAGTTTTGGATTCGCCACAATAAGCCGGATCAGTATAAGGATTACGATCGAGAACTGTGGTGGGCGTGGCTGTTCTACATTTACCTTGCCTCGATCGCGTTGGTAATTCGGCTCGTCGAGAGGCAAAAGACTCTTGAAGACCCGGAGCAACCGGGATCATAGAACGCGGCTGCCCACCGCACTTACCATCCCGATGCTCCTATGGACGTCAACCCCGATCCCTTGACGAGCAGTTGCGGTGGTTATGCCTCCTCGTCCTTTGTCACGACCACTTTCACGCTGTAGAGTTCGGGGACGTCGTCGGCGGCGTGCTGGGCGTCCTGGGCGTTGACGAGTAGAGTCATTAGCAGGTCCCGCATGCCAGCGACTGCATCGTAGCCCGGTACGTCGACCGAATTTTCTCCCCGGTGTTTGGGTGCCTCCCAGACTTTGTCGACGTGCATGTAGAGGTCGAATCGCACCTTCGCTTGGGCGGCGCGCTCCTCTGGGGTGAGCATCGCTAGAAACTCTTGGTCCAGGCGTGTGAACGCGTCGCCGAGCTGCTGCGCGGCGCTCTGAAACTGCTCATCACTCAGTTCGTCGTCTGACACATCGGACTCCTCGCTCATGGAGACTGCGGGATTAATGGCACGGGCGATACGTCGGGGCCGGCCGGCGGCGACGGTCGCCACGACGACCGCGAGCAGGATGAGAGCGAGGCCCCACCGTGGCTCGGACGGCATCACTGACGGCGTCTTCCAGCCGTTGGTTTCATAGAACGACGGGATGATCGCGTACCAGCCGATGCCGGCTAGGGCAACAAGTTGGACCAGTTGAAGCATCGCGGAGCCGCCAGGACGGAGCTTCGGAGGCGAAGTCATCGCCCAATGCTCCCGCTCGGATTCAATCGACGCCAGTACCCGTGACGTTCCGAGTCGTGGGCTCGCTTGAAGAACCTGAGACCCCTTGCTCGCAAGGCAACCAACAGGTCGTTTCGACCTGCTGGCCATCGTGCCGCGACCTGGTGTCCGCGCTGGTCGTCACTCACGCTCCCTCCGGTGTTCGAGAAGGTGCTCCAAGTCGTCGACTTCGCCGTCGCCTGGTCGCGGGAGGATGTTCTTGGGAGAACCGTCAGCGCGGAACGCCTTCTCAACCAGGGGCTTCGCACAGCCATCCGAGTAATGCGACTTGTGGCTCCCTGCACGGCGCTGCATGATCCAGAAGACTATGCCCCAGCCCACGAAGACGATCAGTCCTACCGCGATCAACCACTGCACCCATCCCACCCCTGGACTCCCTTCGCGCTGCCGCCAACTCATACACCCGCCAAAGAGGGTAGATCAGGCGGTAGTCAATCCGTCACACAGAGACGCTAGTCTTTTTCTATGGATCTGGCGCTTCGCTCGTCGCGGGCAGCTGAGTCCCTGACCAAGTGGCTCGCGCCCCTCTCCTTCACTGACTGGTCAGCACCACGGGTCACCACGGCACTGACGCAAGGCGTTGTGGACTGGGGCGTTGCACACGGTTGGCGCGTCCGGCGGGAAGTCCCTAGCATCGCGGGCCTGCCCGGCGCGCATCCGGACCGGCCCGGCTACCTCGACGTGGTCTGTGAGCGCCTAGGAGCGCCACCGATCGCCGTCGAGATCGACAGGACCGACAAGCAATGGTCGTCACGCAAACTGCTCTGCGAAGCCGACGCGGGAGCTGTCGCAGTCTGGGTTCGCTGGGGTAGCCCACGGACCTGGATCGTGCCGCGACCGGTCGCCCTGGTTGACATACCCACCACCCGCCGCCGCGTCGCTGGCCGGCTCCTCTACTCCCGCGCCGAGACGGACGCGGCGCTCGCTGCGGCGGCACCAGCACCAGCACCAGCACCAGCACCAGCACCAGCCGCGGCTTCTCGCTGCCACGCCACCACGCGCAAGGGCGCTCCCTGTCCCATCAACCCACGCCCGTCGGGCCTCTGCCACGTCCACGATCCAGCGGTGCAGTGCGGAGCTCGGAAGAAGAACGGGCAGCGGTGCGGCAACGCCACCGGCGGCGGTCGCTGCGCTACCCACCAGAACAGTCCCATGTACGACAGCGCAGCCACCCTGCTTTAGCCGGCGGCAGCAGCCCCGACCGGTGTTGCCATCCCGTCTGCCGTCGACCCGCCCTCCTGGGGAGCGGGCCGCCGCCCGGCCCGCCACGTCAAGACGGCCTTGACGCACGGTCGGACGCTGGCGGGTCGGGCGGTGGTCTGCTCGGCTTGCCCGGGTCGTCGGCTGGCGGGATGGCCCGCGCAACCACCCACGGACCGCAACCCGCCGACGGGGTTGCAACCATCTCGGAGCCCGAGCGCCCCCGCCGGAGGCGCAGTAACCGCAACCCCGCCACCCGCCGCCAGCTCGCCGACGCGGCCGGCGTGCGCTCCCCTACGCCGCGCGGGCTCGTGGCCGCGCGGCCCGGCCGGCTGCCGGCCCACCACACCCACAGTCAACGTTCTGTCGTTCTGCGGCGGCCACTTGGGCTTTCCGCTCTCCGCGCCAGCCGCCGGGCGTGTTGCGTGGCCGGAGTCGGAGCGCCAGCGGAGCGACGGACGCGCGCCCAGGCGGCGGCGCGTGCGGCCCGTTCAGGGCCGCCTTGAAGACGTACAGAAAGTTTGAACCACTTCGCCGGCAGCCGGCTGTCCGGTCTCGGGACCTGCGTGACAGATCGGTATCAGGACCTGCGTAACGCCCGGAGCGGCGACGGCGTCACGCGGCCCTACGATCACGGCGTGAATCAAGCTCAGTCGGTCTGCCACTGCATCCTCTGCCACGACTACGGCGACTCAGCCGATCGGCACCCGATGGAGCTACGAACGATCGGGCACATCCAGCAGCACGGCTGGAGCGTCAAGATGATCCCCGAGGATGACAAGGGACCTGGTTGGGCCTACACGGTCGGGCTCTGGCACACCCTCCGCATGCCGGAACTCGCTATGTTCGGCCTTGACGTTGATGTGTTGAAGGCGTGCCTCAACGACCTGGGCACTAAGGCGGCCAACGGTGTCGCTCTAGAGGCCGAGCAGGTGCGCGACGGTGTCATCAGGCGGTACCCGGTCCACCTCAAGTCGATCGACTACCGCTGGTACAAGGCGTTCTTTGGCCAGGCCATCGCCTTCTATCGCAGGCCACCGCTGCCCTTCCTGCAAGTCATCTGGCCCGATCGTCAGGGCCGGTTTCACTGGGACCACGAGAGCGGCGAGCCTCTCCAGCACTGTCAGCCTCAGCTCTGGAAGCGGCCCGAGGACCATCCAATGGGCGTCTGGACGCAGGATCTCTAGATCGCCTAGCCGAAAGTGTCACTCACGTCTTGAGACCGCTCTGTCACACACGTCCTGAGACCCGACATCGCCGGCAGCCGGCCGCCAGCTTGGCTACTGGGACCGGCCGAACTCGGCGTAGTGCGGCTGGTCATCGTCGAGTGCGTCGAGTGCAGCTCGTACCCGGCGTGCCATGGACGGCCGGAGAAGCGGCACCGCGTCGTCGTAGGCCAGGAACCGTAGACCTTTGAGTTCGTCATCGGTCGGCTTGAGGGCAGCGGCCTGGTCTTCGTCGAGCTGCCCGCCGTCGAAGATGAACATGATGCCGTCGGGCCAGACTCCGTGAGCCGGAATCCAGTCGACGACCAGCAGTCGGTTGACAGGGAGATCGAGGCCGATCTCTTCGCGGATCTCCCGGCGACACGCGGCCAGCGGCGATTCATTGGCGTCGGCCACGCCTCCTGGGATGTCGAGGAACGGCTTGTACCCCGGCACCACGAACAGCACCCTGCCGGCGGGATCACGGATCAGGGCGCCGCCGGCTACCCGCTTGCGGGGCAGCCGCCCAGCGATGCCTGGGTTGAACTCGCGTTCCGGCTCGCCCTCAGCGAGGAGGTCCTCGGCCAACGTCACGGCATTACCGTACTGAACACCGGGCAGGGTCACCTCATGCACCTCAGCCGGCCAGGAGCAAATCAGCGCGCTGCTGGAAGTCCCTGACGGCGGCCTGCCGCTCGTGCGGTGCGAGCTGCCGCCGAAGCTGTGTCAGGTGCTCTCGGGATCGATGAGACGTCAGCCCGGCGGCCGATTCGACTGCCGTCGTTGCAAAGGCTGCTGACTGCTCGATGTCGCCGTCTAGGAATGCCACGCGAGCCAGCTGGACGGCACCGTAGACGCGCCGGCGGGCTTGGTCCTTCGTGTTCTCCCAGACTAGTTGCAGCATGGGCCGTGCTTCCTTGGCCTTGCCGAGCTCGACCCAGCAGGTGCCCGCATGGCTGGCGAACAGCACATCACCCCAGTGCCTGCTCCACTCGGGGCCTTCGTCTGGGACAACTTGGTTGAAGCTCTGCTCCGCGCGAAGCAGCGCCGCAGTGCAGCCCGCTACGTCGCCTTGGGCGGCAAAGGCTCGTGCTTCGAAGATGCATGCTTCGGTAACTGCGACCGGCATGCCGGCCCGGGTGCTTGTGTCCCGGGCTACCTGGGCGAGTCGGAGTGCCTGGTCGGGTCGGCGAAGGTACAGGGCCTGGTCAGCCATGCTGGTCAGAACGTAGGCCGCATAAGCCTTATCACCGGCTGCCTCCGCGAAACGCAGTGCTTGAATGAAGTACCGCTGCGCCAAAGAGTGCCGCGATGTGTCGTAGGCCATCCATCCGATCAGCTCACAAAGCACTGCGGTCGCACTGAACAGTTCCCGCTCAATAGGTGCTGGCTTCGGCGCATGAACCTTCGGGATGACGCGGTCCCGCAGGTATCGCACTGCCATCATTCGGCAGTGCTCGCCGCCGAATTTCCGGTCAAGCCCGTCAAAGGTGCTAGTCATTGCGCGGACTTCTTCTACATCGTATGGAGAGACTGATTGGCCGCTAGTCGGGAGGTCCGTCACAGAAGCACCAAAGAGCCAGTCGAGGCAAGCTGCGTTCAACGCGTCCGGCATGTATTTGCCGAGGGTCACGGCGGTGTGCTTCATGTCGTCGAACCGCGTCAAATCGCCAAGGGTTGACGCGGCCTGACTCAACGAGGCGCTGTAGATGAGGCCGATGTCAGAACGGACCCGGTCCGTTCCGCCACTGAGCCCCAGCTCGGCGGCGTCCCGTGCGTATGCCTCGCACAGCAGAGAGCGGTACGGGTCAGACGCGTCTCGTTCGCCGCTTTCCCACGCTGAGATCATGCGTAGCAGGCTGGCCCGTGTCGCCAGTGTGTGCCGCCCCTGCGCCAGCCGCTCCAGTTCGTGGGCCAGCCGCGCTTTCGACCAACCCTTGTCTTGTCGCGCTTGCCGTAGCGGCGTCATGAACCATCCCCGATCGGTACGCAGACACAATTCGCCCGATCCACCATGCCCTATTTGTTGTGTCAATTGCAAGGGGTGCGTCATCCCTCGTCACTACCGGCCATCCCTCGCCGTGTGCGTCCTGTCCCGCCACCTGCTTGGGCAGCCCGGCATGCGTTTTTCTTGATGCACGGGTGAGAGACACCCGGGGCAACTAAGCCCTCTGCCCAAGGAGCAGACATGAAGCTGTACGTGGACACCCAGAGCAAGCAGGTCCAGGTGACGAAGGACCCGGAGCCGAAGAACGACCAGAACGGCAACCAGCGGTCGGAGAAGAACACCGGCCGGCTCATGTGGTCTACCCAGGTCTTCGTTCTCGACGAGACCGGCGGCGAGATCATCACCATCACCACGGCGGGTGAGAAGCCGGGCGTGACGGTGGGACAGCTCGTCGCTGTCGAGCAGTTGGAGGCCATTCCGTGGGCGACCAACGGGCGTAACGGCGTCGCGTTCCGCGCCATCTCGCTGAAGCCGAAGGCTGGTACGTCGGCGGCTAAGTAGGTCCCTCGCTCACCGCGCTGTGTGAGCCTCTGGTGTCTGACGCGAAGCGGCCTGATGGTCCGCTGATCTGAGATCCAAGGTCCGGGAGTGGTTTCGACTCCTACATTCCCGGCCCGTCACCACCTGTGGTGGTGGCATCCCCGTAAGAGAGCTGGCGCGGGGTCGGTCCGACTCCTACATCTGCCGACCCCGTGCCCTCCAACTCATCCACCCTCGTGCAAGGGAGGACTCGTCGTGTCCAAGTCTAGCCCCCGCCGCCCCTTCGGGCGCGGCAGCGCAACGGTGACGGTCATCGAGGCCAAGGTTCACCGTTCCTCGGCCAGGAATGCTCGCCTGGCGTTCATCCTGACGGCGGTCATCGTCGGCCTTCTCGCGGCCGTGGTGGCCGCTTCTTACATGCACCCCATCCTCGCCCTCATCGTCGGCGCGCTCATCGGCGTCCCGACTGGCGGCCTCGCCTGGGTGCTGGTGCGCATCTGGCCGGTGCTGCGGCTGCTGTGGTGGTGGCTTCCCGAGATCGTGCTCACCACCGCCGCCATCACCTTCTGGGTGCAGCTGGCCGACCACACTCCCGGCCCGGTGACCCTCGTGGTCGTGGCCCTGGTCGTCGGCGTCCCCGCCGCCATCCCGGCCACCCGCCGCGCCCTGGTCGCCTGGATCTGGGTCTTCGTGGTCCGCCACCGCCTGCGCGTGTGCTTCGCGCAGTTCATCATCGCCAATCAGTCCGGCAGCCTGCCGCTGATCCTCTGGGCCAAGCCCACCCCAGTCGGTGAGCGCGTCTGGGTCTACCTACGCCCCGGCCTCTCGATGACCGACCTGGAAGGCCGCCTCGACCGCATCGCGGTCGCCTGCCACGCCTCCACCGCCCTCGTCGAGCGGGCCTCCGACGGCAACTCCGCCTACCTGCGGTTCGACATCAAACGCCGCGAGGTCTTGACGGCCAACGTGTCGTCTCCGCTAGTCGACGTCATCGACCCGACCACCCCGGCCGCCGACCGGCCGATGCCGGTCGTACCGACGGCTCTGGACCTTCCCGACGTCGACGCACCCACCATCACCCTGCCCACCCAGGGCAACCCGGCCACGAAGAAGCCGGCCCCCACCGCCAACGGCACCAAGCCCGCGGCTACGTCCTCGACGCCCGAGGACGACGTCTCCGACTGGATCTAACCCACCACACCAACCGGGACGCGAGGAGCCATCTCGGCTCGTCCGTGTGGCTTCTCGCGCCCACCAAGCCCAAGGAGGGCACAGCATGACCACCGCTACCGCCCCGACTGCCGGTATTCCGGTGGGGCCTGGCCTGTCGATGTTCGACCCCATCTTCGTGGGCATCGACGAGTTCGGTCAGCCCGTCTACATCACCCTCGCCTACCGCAACCTCCTCGCTGGCGGCGAACCCGGCGGAGGCAAGTCCGGCCTGCTCAACACCATCGCCGCCCACGCCGCCCTCTCCGTCGACAGCCGCTTGGTCCTGTTGGACGGCAAGCTCGTCGAACTCGGGCAGTGGGAAGACTGCGCCGACGCGTTCATCGGCCCCGACATCACCGAAGCCCTGACCGTCCTGCGACGGCTCCAGGTCGTGATGAACAACCGCTACGCCTGGCTGCGCGCTCACGGGCGCCGCAAGCTCACCGCCCTCGACGGCCTGTCGGTCATCACCGTCCTCGTCGACGAAATCGCCTTCTACTCCGCCACCGTCGGCACCAAGCAGGAACAAGAAGAGTTCGTCGCCCTGCTGCGTGACCTCGTCGCCCGGGGCCGGGCCGCCGGCATCCCCGTCGTGGCCGCGACTCAGCGGCCCAGCTTCGACATCATCCCCACCAGCCTGCGGGACCTGTTCGGCTACCGCGCCGCGTTCCGCTGCACCACCCCCAACAGCTCGAACATCGTGCTCGGTCACGGCTGGGCCGAGCAGGGCTACTCCGCCACCGACATCCAGCCCACCAACCAAGGAGCGGCGTACCTCATCGCCGAAGGCGGCGTCCCCCGCCCATCAAGGTCGCCTACCTCACCGACGGCCAGATCGCCGGCATCGCCGACTACGCCGCCTGGATCCGCCGACCCACCGCACTGACCACCCCCGCCACCACGGCAGACCTGGGGGTGGCGGCATGACCACCCGCGAACGCGCATACGCCCGCGCCAGCAACCAGCGCGCCGCCCAATACACCGAAATGTGGATCGTCGGCACCCCTGAGGACCTGGCCGTGATGCTCCACGCCGCCAACCAAACCGGGCGGCTCGTCTACGTCTCCGCACCCCACCAGATGGGGCCAGACGACACCCGCCACCGCCGCTACCTGCGGCTCCGCACCCAATAACCGGCCGACAGGACCAGACGCACGCCTGCCAGCAATCGCTGGTCCTGCCGACCTCCACCAACAGCCCCGAAAGGACGTGGCTGCCATGAAGGCTACCCACAACCCACCCACCGCAGTACAGGTCAGCCCGGCTGACCTGCTGCGGATGGCTGCCCTCTACCTACGCCGGCACGGCTGGCACCAGGGCACCTACTACGCCCCCATCAACACCCCGACCCCGCCGGCCTGCGCCGCCGGGGCCATCGGCATCGCCTGCGCCGGCCACCGCGTCGAACACTTCTCCCAGCTCGACGGCGACACCCTCGCCGACTACCTCACCACCCTCGCGGTGTTCGTCGACTACCTCGACGCCTTCGCACCGGTCTTCCACCTCGACGAAGACGGCCACCTCCTCGACGAGCACACCTCCCCGTACTCGTGGAACGACGACCCGGCCCGCACCGCCGAGCAGGTCATCACGGCCCTTGAAACGGCCGCTGACGAATGGGACCGCCTCCACCAGCAGGGAGGCGAGAACCGATGAACACCGTCAAGAAGACCTTGACGCCTGTCCCCCGACAGCAGCGACGTCGGGAGGTCGTCGAGAACGACGAGTTCGCCGCCTTCGCACGGCGCATCATCCGCGCTCACGGCCGCCGCGTCGCCACCGGCGACGTCGAAGCCCTCCGCGACCTCGTCGCACTCTCGGCCGACCTCGACCAGGCCATCACCGACGCCGTGATCGGGCTGCGAACCTTCGGCTACTCCTGGGCCGAAATCGGCTCCCGCCTCGGCATCTCCCGGCAGGCCGCCCAGCAGCGCTGGGGAGGCCAGTCATGACCACCCTCGCCGACGCTCCTACCGGTCTGGCCGTCGAGTTCTACGACCCGACCGGCACCCGCTACGGGTTCCCCACCTTCCCCTTCCAGTCGGCCCCTGCCGGGCTGGCTACTCGTCGGCAACTCCGCGCCGCCGGCCTCCGGCCCGGCGGTCACGAGCCGGTCGCGCAGATCCTCTGGCGACGCGGCAAGCGCGTCGCCTACCTCTACCGCCTCGACCTCGCCGCACCCAAGCGCACCGCCACGCCCGCGCAGCGGGAGGCCATCGCCAAGGCGCTTCGCGCCCGCCGCACCTGCCGGGTCTGCGGGCTGGTCCAGCCCTACTACATCCCCCGCCGCTACGGCTGCTGCCTCGACTGCCACGGAGGCCACTGATGCCCGCGAACACCACGACCAACCGGGGCACCCGCGTCGAGGGTGTCGTCCTGGTCCTCATCCTCCTCACCGTCGCCGGCTTCGCCGGAGCCGCCTCCTTCACCCACGTCAAAGACTGGACCCTCGCCAACTCTCCGACCGGAACCGGGGCTTGGTTCGGCTGGGCCAACGCCGTCATCTCCGAACTCGTCCCCATCGCCGCCCTACTGACCATCCGCCGACGCCGCCGCACCGGAGGCCCGATCGGCTACCCGCTGTTCCTACTCATCGCCGCCGCCGGCCTCTCCCTCGCCGCACAACTCGCGGTCGCCAAGCCCGGCCCGTCCGGATGGCTCCTGTCCGCCGTCCCCGCCCTGGCGTTCATGGCCCTGGTCAAACTCGTCCTCGCCCCGACCCCTACTCGGTCAGACGACACCATGCCGGCCGTCAAGCCGGCCGAGCCGATCCACGTCCAGGTGGCCGAACAGGTCACCACCGAACCGCCGGCTGCCATCACCCCCGCACCCGAACCGACCCCGGCACCCGAACCGGCCCCGGTCGCTGAGCCGACCGTCACGCCGGCTGTTGAGCCGGAACCCGTCACCGTGCCGGCCCCCGAGCCGGTCGACGTCCCCAACCACCTGCTGCCGATGGCGCGGTTCGCCGCCGTGCAGCACGAACAGGCCACCGGTCACCCGATCACCCCGGACGAACTGGCCGACCGGCTCGACGTCGCCCCGGCCGTCGCCGGGCAGCTCCTCGCCATCGCCCGAGGTGCCCGATGACCATCCACCTCGTCGACATCGAACACGTCGAGCACAACTGCCCGGCTCACCCTGAGCCGCACCCGTACGACACCCGCCGGACGCTCGTCGACGTCACCCCCGGCGGACCCTGCCGCGCACCGGTCACCATCCGCTGCGGCAACACCACCACCCAGATTGCCTGTCACCGGCACGAGCCGGCCAAGCGCCAGTGCGGCGCCTGCCGGGTCATCGTCACCGAACGCACCATCACCACCCGCACCCCTGAGGTGTCGGCTTGATGGCGTCGACGCTGGACCTCACACCCCGTGTCTCGGCCCGGGGTGTGGGCTCGAACGCCGACACCATCGTCTACGGCTACACCGCCGCCGGGTCCGCCTTCGAACGTGCCACCCGGCCGGACTACTTCGGCTGGCTGGAACACGTCCGGGCCGCCGCCGGCTGCACTCGCCCCATCCGCCTCGCCGGGCAGATCCTCACCGTCGACGCCTCAACGGGCCGGGTCCTGGATCAGCGGCACACCGACGGCATGCCCGACGCCGCCATCTACACCGCCTGCGGCAACCGCCGCGCTACCGTCTGCCCGTCCTGCGCCCACACCTACCAGCGCGACGCGTTCCAGCTCCTGCGCGCTGGCCTCGTCGGCGGCAAGGGCGTCCCGGAGACGGTCGCCTCGCATCCGGCCGTGTTCGCCACGTTCACCGCACCGTCCTTCGGGCCGGTCCACGTGCGGGTGGTCAAGCGGCACACCTGCGGCAACCGCCGCCGCTGCGACTGCCGCGCCGAACCGTGCCACGCTCGCCGCGACGCTGGCGTCTGCGCTCACGGCCGCCCCGCTGTCTGCTGGGCGCGCCACGAGTCCGGTGATGCCGTTCTCGGTCGGCCGTTGTGCCTGGACTGCTACGACCACGACCACCAGGTCGTGTGGAACCTCTTCTCCGGGGAGCTGTGGCACCGCACCAAGCAAGCCGCGCAACGTCACCTCGCCAAGCTCGCCCGTCGCCGCGGCATCCCTCGCGTCGAGGTCGTCACCGCCTCCGGCAATATCCGCAAGGTCCCGCCGGTCCGGCTGTCGCCCGGGAAGGTCGCCGAACTCCAGGCACGGGGAGCGGTCCACTTCCACGCCATCGCCCGCCTCGACGGCGTCGAGCCGGCCGACCCCGACGCGATCGTTCCCCCGCCAGCCGGGTTCACCGTCGCCGACCTCGTCGACGCGCTCCAGCACGCCGCCGCACAGATCGCCTTCCACACGCCGGCACACCCTGACCGGCCCGATGGCTGGCCGATCGCCTGGGGCGAGCAGGTCGACCTGCGGCCGATCAGCACCACCGGTGAGGGTGAGGTCACCGACGGCCTGGTCGCCGGCTACCTTGCCAAGTACGCCACCAAGAGCACCGAGGCCACCGGGCACACCTCCACCCGCCTCGACGCCGAATCGATCGGGGACTACGCCGACCCCGACGGCGACCACACCGCCCGTCTCATCGACGCCTGCTGGCGCATCGGCCGACCCACCGGCACCCCTGTGCCGCTGTCCGAGCGGCCCCGCGACCCTCGGCCCCGGCCTGGCTTCGTCGACCGCTGGGAGTGCCCCGACTGCGGCACCCACACCCGCTACGCCGCCTGCCCCGTCTGCGTCGCCGAGCGTCAAGCCAGCCTTGACACCGAATCGACGAAACCGGCCAACACCAACCCGTACGCCCGGCTGCGCCGGTGGGCGCACATGCTCGGCTTCGGCGGCCACTTCCTGACCAAGGGCCGCCGCTACTCGGTGACGTTCCGACTCCTGCGCGATAGCCGCGTCAGCTTCCGCCGGCACGAGGACCAGGTCCACGAGCACCCTGCCGCCAGCGGCCCTCCCGTCGACCACCACGACGACGACACCACCCTCATCGTCGGCACCCTCACCTTCGCCGGCGTCGGCTGGCACACCACCGGCGACGCGCTGCTCGCCAACAGTGCCGCCGCCATGGCCAGAGAGCGACGAACCACCGGCCGCGAAGAACTCGCCCACGAACTCGCCACCACCCCGGCCGGCACCGCGCCGGCCGCCGCGTGATTTATCAACCTGGGAAGGGAGATCAATGGACACGTCCGAGCTTCTGACCGTGCCTGAGGCCGCCGCCCGGCTTCGGATAAGCAAGTGGATGCTCTACAACCTGATCCGGTCGCGTCGCCTGCGCTCCGTGAAGATTGGAGATCGTCGGCTGATTCCGGTGACCGCGCTGCGAAGCTTCCTGGCTTCTCTTGAGGAGGATGCTGCCTGATGGGTGCGGTCATCGCCTTCCCTGTCCCCGAGCCCGAGGAGCCTCGGCGTCGCCGCGCCAAGAAGCGGGCCAATGGTCAGGGGTCCATCTATCAGCGCAAGGATGGCCGGTGGGCAGGAGCCGCCTACGTCCTCACCGCTGATGGCACCTTCAAGCGGGTGCCCGTCTATGGCAGGTCGGCGGAGGAGGTCGATGCCAAGCTCACTGAGATCAAGAGTCGTTCCAATCGGGGTCTGCCGGCTGAGGCCACCGGATGGACTATCGCTTCCTACGCGGACTACTGGATGGAGCATGTGGCTTCACCCAAGCTGCGGCCGACCACGCTGGTGCGCTATCGGTCGTTGATCTCGCGTTACGTGGTGCCGGTTATCGGAAAGAGGCGGCTCACTGCCCTAACTCCGGCCGATGTCCGGCTCATGCTCGCCAAGGCGGCGGCAACGCGTACGGCCGGCCGGAAGGGTCAGCCCGAGGACGAGCGGCCCAAGGTGTCGGCGCGAACGGTTCAGCAGGTTCACGCGGTGCTGCGGGCAATGCTCAGTCAGGCCGTGCGCGAGGAGCTGCTTGCCCGCAACGTCGCTCGGCTGGTGCAGGCACCCGCCCCTGACCGCGAGGAAATCCACCCCTGGGCTGAGGCCGAAGCCCGCGCATTCCTGGCAGCAGCGCGAACGCACCGGCTGCATGCCCTGTTCGTCGTCGCGTTGGCTCTTGGTCTGCGACGTGGTGAACTCCTTGGGCTGCGGTGGTCGGATGTCGACCTGAGCGCGGGACAGTTGCGGGTGTGGCAGACATTGCAGCGGGTTCGCGGCGATGGCGTGGTGTTTGGCCCACCCAAGTCGCGCCGCTCCCGGCGGGTTCTGACGATGCCGGCCGTTGTGGTCCAGGCGCTCAAGCGACACCGCAGCGTCCAAGAGCATGAGCGCGGCCTCGCCGATGGGAATTGGCACGAGACTGGGCTGGTCTTTACTACCGCCACCGGTCGCCACGTCGAACCGCGCAACCTGAACACCGCCTTCGCCCGGTTGATCGTCAGAGCCGGTGTCCGGCCAATCCGCTTTCATGACCTGCGGCACACGTGCGCGACCCTGCTGCTGGCCGCTGGCGTGTCGCCACGGGTGGTCATGGACATCCTCGGCCACTCGCAGATCGCGGTGACCATGAATATCTACGGGCACGTGATGCCGGCGATGCAGCAGGAGGCGGCGGGCCACATCGACGCGGCGCTCAGCGAGCCGGAAGCAGAGGCGGGTGATGACGCTGACGAGTGACATGGTTGCTGTCGCCGTTGCTGTCAATCACTCGGAAACGACATCTGGGCATCCACCCGTAAGGGTGAATGCCCAGATGATTGCTGGTGCGCCGCCAGGGACTCGAACCCCGAACCCGCGGATTAAGAGTCCGCTGCTCTGCCAGTTGAGCTAGCGGCGCTCGCTGGCAACGGGGAGAACATTAGCACGCCCTCCGAGCCGGGTTCCAATCCGATCCCCGGCTCCCCCCTTCGGTCGAGCTTAACGGGCATCCAGGGCAAAACCACCGGGCGTACGACGACAGGGGTCTGCGGAGCGGGGCCGATGCGGCACCATGTGCGCCAGGTACGCGAGAACAGAGGTGGGGATGGGCAGGTTCGCGCGGGCCGGGGCGATGGTGGGCGCCCTCGGTCTGATGGCGTCGCTGGCACTGACAGCCTGCGGCGAGGAGCAGAAGAAGGCGGAGTTCGTCGGCGGCACCACTCCCGTCACGACGAGCGCGGCGGCCGAGCCCGCCAGCCCGGTGGCGCCGAGCGGTCCGCCGCTGGCGCTGAGCCCGGCCGACGGGGCGAAGAACAAGCCGGTCAGCTCCGAGATCAGCGCGAAGCTGCCCGACAGCGGCAAGGTGTCGAGCGTCACGCTGACCGCGGCGGACGGCAAGCAGGTCGAGGGGCGTCTGCGCGCCGACGGCTCCTCCTGGGTGCCGTCAAAGCCGCTGAAGTACGGCACCCGCTACACGGCCACCGTCACCGCCACCGGGGCCGACGGCGCGACGAGTCAGGGCACCAGCACCTTCACGACGATGGCGAAGCCCAAGTCCTTGATCAGCTCGGGGCTGTACCTCTTCGACGACAAGACCTACGGCGTGGCGATGCCGGTGGTCACCGAGTTCCACCCGGGCATCCCGAAGAAGGACCGGGCCGCGGTGCAGAAGCGCATGTTCGTGCACACCGACCCGCCGCAGCCGGGTGCCTGGCACTGGGTCGACAACGGCACCCAGGCCTACTACCGCGCGCCGGAGTACTGGAAGCCCGGCACCACGCTCACCGTCCGGATCGCGCTGGCCGGCATCCCGCTGAGCAACGGCCGGTACGGCAACGTCGACCGGACGGCCACCGCGAAGATCGGCCGGGCGTTCGAGATGAAGGTCGACAACGCCACCAAGAAGATGACGGTGTACGAGGACGGCCAGGTCGTCCGCACCCTGCCGGTGAGCCTCGGCAAGAAGAAGACGCCCTCCTCCAGCGGCACGATGGTGGTTATGGAGAAGAAGGAGTCCACCGTCTTCGACACCCGGGACGACCCGGATCCGGCGAACCGCTACGTCACCGAGATCGACTTCGCCCAGCGGCTCACCTGGGGCGGCGAGTACATCCACGCCGCGCCCTGGTCGGAGCACGTGCAGGGCCGGCAGAACGTCTCGCACGGCTGCGTCAACGTCTCCACGACGAACGCCAGGTGGCTGTTCGAGAAGACGAAGGTCGGCGACCCGATCACCATCAAGGGCACCGAGCGCAGGTTGGCGCCCGGCAACGGCTGGACGGCGTGGAGCCTGAGCTGGTCGGAGTTCGTCAAGGGCAGTGCCCTGCCGGTGCCCGAGGGCGGCGCGGGGCCGGCGTTCTGACAGCCACCCCGACCCGACGACCCGGCGACCGGTCCGCTCTCGCGGGCCGGTCGCCGCCTTTCCGGCCCGACCACTCGGGGTCGATCGCCGGGAGGCGGCGAGGGAGCCCGGCTCCGCATCCGCCGGGCCCACGGTCGACGCCCGCCGCGTCCTCCGCGCCGGCCGCCCGGTGAAGACGAATCCATTTCGCGAAGCCGAAGATTTTATCAACATCCGGACAGGTTGCCCGGCGTGTTTCGGTTCACCTTCAGGAACGGGTATCAGTCCGGGTGCGTCAGTGAGGGACGATGGGCAATCGGGGACCACGACTGTGAGGGAATCATGCGAGCTGTCCAGGACCAGCTGATCCGGCCCGGGGACGACCGGCGGGGTGCGCGACGCCGCGGGTTCGCGGCGGCGGTGCTCGCCGCGACACTCGCCCTGACCGCCGCCTGCACCGACGGCGGCGGGGACAAGCCGTCCGGCTGGCAGAACGGCGGCGGCCAGCCCGCCGCGCCGAAGGCCGCGGCCACCATCGTCGAGCCCAAGGCCGACGCGAAGGACGTGCCCGCCTCGACCGGCATCACCTTCACCACGAAAGACGCCCAGCAGACCACCGTCGAGCTCAAGGACTCGTCCGGCGAGGCCGTCGAGGGCAAGCTCGGCGCCGACGGCGCGAGCTGGCTCCCCGCCGGCGCGCTGGAGTACGGCGAGACCTACACCGCCACCGTGACCGCGACCGGTGACGACGGGCGGCCCGCCACGGCGACCAGCACCTTCACCACCATGGCCAAGCCGGGCAAGCAGGTCCGGATCAGCAGCTTCCTCGGCGACGACCAGGTGGTCGGCGTCGGCATGCCGCTGATCGTCAAGTTCAGCCGGGCCATCCCCGAGGACTACCGCGACGACGTCCAGAGCCGGATGACGGTCACCTCCACGCCGGCCCAGGAGGGCATCTGGCACTGGGTCAGCCCCACGGAGATCCGCTACCGCCCCAAGGAGTTCTGGCAGGCCGACAGCAAGGTCTCCTACCGTGTCCAGGCGGGCGGCCTGCCGCTGGGCGACGGCTGGTACGGCCGGGCGGACCTCACCGTCGACATCAAGGTCGGCCCTGCGGTGATCATGACCGTGGACAACAGGACCAAGCGGATGACCGTCACGAAGAACGGGTCGGTGATCAAGACCATCCCGGTCAGCCTCGGCAAGAAGAGCACCCCGTCCTCCAGCGGCACGATGGTGGTGATCGAGAAGCTGCGCAAGACGGTCTTCGACACCTTCGAGGAGTTGGGCCCCGAGGAGGGCTACCGCACCAAAATCGACTACGCCCAGCGGCTGACCTGGGGCGGCGAGTTCATCCACGCCGCGCCCTGGTCGGAGGGGCAGCAGGGCAGCGTAAACGTCTCCCACGGCTGCGTGAACGTCTCGATGGCCAACGGCGCGTGGCTGTTCGCCAACACCCGGGTCGGCGACCCGATCACCGTCAAGGGCACCGAGCGCAAGCTCCAGAACGGCAACGGCTGGACCGACTGGAACATGAGCTGGGACGAGTACGTCAAGGGCAGCGCCCTGCCGTACGAGCCGCCGGCCGAGGCGACCCCGGACGCGAGCGACGAGCCCGAGCCCACGCCGACGGCCTGAGCCCCGGATACGACGAAGGCCCCCTCCGCGAGGAGGGGGCCTTCGTCAACCGGGTGACTGATGGGAATTGAACCCACGACAACCGGGACCACAACCCGGTGCTCTGCCAACTGAGCTACAGCCACCATGCCTTCCTCGCCCGGTCGATCGCCCCGGGCGGGGTGCGGACCAATAATAGCCCTACCCCGGCCCGCCGCGTCCAGCGGGTTCGCCGGGACGGCTCAGAGCTGGGCGGCGATCGCCTTGGCGGTCTCCACGTCGGGGCCGGGCAGCGGCACGAAGACGGTCCGCCGGTAGTACTCCAGCTCCCGGATGCTCTCCCGGATGTCGGCCAGGGCCCGGTGCGCGAGCCCCTTCTGCGGCTGCCCGAAGTACACCCGTGGGTACCAGCGGCGGCACAGCTCCTTGATCGAGGAGACGTCGATCATCCGGTAGTGCAGGTGCGCGTCGAGGCGCGGCATGTCCCGGGTGATGAAGCCGCGGTCGGTGGCGATCGAGTTGCCGCAGAGCGGCGCGGTGCGCGGGTCCTTGACGTGGCTGGCGACGTAGTCGAGGACCATGTCCTCGGCCTCGGCCAGGGTCACCGTCGAGCGCCGCACCTCCTCGGTCAGCCCCGACTTGCCGTGCATCGTCCGGACGATCTCCGGCATCGCCTCCAGCGCCTCCTCGTCGGCGTGGATCACCACGTCGACGCCCTCCCCGAGCACGTTGAGATCGGGATCGGTGACGAGCGCGGCAACCTCGATCAGCTTGTCCCTGCCGAGGTCCAACCCGGTCATCTCACAGTCGATCCAGACGAGAAGATCAGCCACCGGCCCAGCCTACGCGCAGCTCCCCCGGCCGCGCGCCCGCGCACCGTGCCGCAGCCCGCCCGCTAGGGTTTCCCCGTGCCAGCCGAACCCGCCGCACCGCCCGCCGTCACCGACGACGACCCCGGCGGCCGTACGGTCCGTCGGCTCGTCGCCGTGCTGGCGCTGGCCGCCGTGCTGCCGGCGCTCTACCTGCCCGGCCTGGTGCACGACTTCTTCGACCTGAAGATCTACATGCGGGCGATGGACTGGTGGGCGGCCGGCAACCCGCTCTACGACTACGTGCAGCCCGACCGAGTCCAGGGCGAGCTCTACTTCACGTACCCCCCGTTCAGCGCGCTGCTGTTGCGGCCGTTCGCGCTGCTGCCGCTGGGCGCCACCGTGACGATCTTCACGGTCCTGACCGGGCTCGCGGTGGTGGTCACCACCCGCTGGCTGCTGGCGCCGGTGATCGCCCGGCACGGCCTGCCCCGTGTGTTCACCCTCACGGTGGCGGTCCTGCTCGTGCTGGCGGTGGAGAGCACCCGCGAGACGATCACCTTCGGTCAGATCAACATGCTGCTGGTCGTGCTGATCCTGGCCGACCTGCTCTTCGCCGTACCCCGGGCGGGTCGCTGGGCCGGCGTCGGCGTGGGGCTGGCGACGGCGCTCAAGCTCTTCCCGGGCATCTTCATCGTCTATCTGCTGGCCACCCGGCGGTGGCGGGCGGCGGCGGTGGCGAGCGCGACTGCCGCCGCCGCGACCCTGCTCGCCGCGGCGGTCGCGCCCCGGGACTCGTGGCGGTTCTGGACCCACGAGCTGTGGGCGACCGACCGGGTCGGCCGCACGGACTACACCGGCAACCAGTCGCTGTTCGGGCTGCTCAGCCGCATCACCGCGCCGGAGAAGCCGGACCGGCTGCTCTGGCTGCTGGTGGTCGCGGTCGTCGCCGGGTACGGGCTGTGGCGGGCGGCACGGGCCGCCCGGGCGGGGGACGCGCTCACCGGCCTCGCCCTCACCGGGCTGGTCGGCGCGCTGGTCAGCCCCATCACCTGGACCCACCACATCTACTGGTTCATCCCCGCCGTGGTGGTGCTGGCGGACGCGGCGCTGAGCGCCGACCCCGCCGAGGGCGCCCGCCGCCGGAGGGCGCTGGCGGCGCTCGCCGTCGGCACGACGGCCCTGATCGTGTACGGCGTGGTGACGTTCTACGACTGGGGGATCGCCCCGGTGCGCACCGACTCGCCGGGCGAGTTCCTGGTGCGCAACACGTACGTGCTGCTGAGCCTGGTGCTGCTGGTGGCGCTGCCGGTCGGGCGCAGGGCCGGGAAGTCGCACCAAATGGACAGTCTTCCCGAGTAGCCCTCTTCACCGCTAATCTGGTCGCAACTACCTCAGACGTCTCTCGGGTAGCACCGATCCCCCGGTGAAGGCGGCCCTCCGCGTCGGCAGCGCGGAGGGCCGCTCGCCGTCCGGCCTCCCTCCGGGGCGGTCGGCGTGGTGCGCGTGCGGGTCCCCGGCGCGGTGGGTGGTGCGCGTGCGGAGCCCGGACGGGGTGGGCGTGGTGCGCGTGCGGAGTTCCGGGGCGGTCAGCGGGGTGCGCGTGGCGAGCCCGGTCGGTGTGGTCCGCCCGTGCCATCCGGTGCGGCCGGCGTGCCGCGTCGAGGAGCCCGACGCAGGTCAGCGTGGGGCGTCCGGGGGGCCGGCGTGCGGGGACTCCGGCCCGGCGTGCGGGGACTCCGGCCCGGCGTGCGGGGGCTCCGGGGCGGCGGGACGAAGCTGACCCTCGGTCGGGACCGGCTGGGCCGTCTCCTCGGCGGCGGCCGGCGGCCAGGCGAGACTGAGGGTCACCTCGGGCGGCCGGACCGCCGGGTCGCCGGCGAGGTCGGCGAGCGTCGCCGGTCGGCGTGCGGGCACCGGCCCGATCGCGGGCCGGGATCCGCCGGGACCGGCGCCGACCGAGGCGAGCTGGCGCTCGACGGCCGGGGACCGGTCGCTGTCCCGGGTCGGCTGGGCGCCCAGCCCGCTGAGCGAGGTCACGCCGAGCCGCCCGGCCAGCACCGGCACCTGGTCCGGTTCGACCACGAAGACCACCTCGCGCGGGCGGACCGGGCGCAGCAGGAGCAGCACGGCGAGCGCCACCGCCAGCACCCCGCCGGCCAGCAGGCCCGCCGTCGCCGGGGCGGTCCACCCGGCGCGCAGTTCCGCGCGCAGTTCCAGGGTCAGGTCCGCGCGCCCGTCGGGACGCATCACCACCAGGCTCAGCCGCCGGTCGGCCAACTCCTGCGGGGACCACTCCAGCGCGCCGATCCCCTCGCGTACCCAGAAGGGCTGGCCGATCGGCGTGCCGGCCGGCGCGGTCGCGGCGGACCGCGCGGCGGGCCCCAGCCGGACCGGCAGCGGACCCCGGGCCAGGGCCACCCGGTGGACCTCGGCGTGCGGCACCGGGTCGAGCCAGCGCCGCACCTCGTCGGCGGGAGCCAGCCCGACGAAGGCGGGACCGTCGGCCGTGCGGGCCTCCAGCCGGAGCCGGGCCTGCCCGGCCCTGGTGAACGGTGCCTCCGCACGCAGCAGCCGGTCGAGGTCCCGGACGACCACCGCGTGCCCGGGGGTGTGCACCGTCTCGAACCGGGCGCTGAACGCGCCCGCGGGGTCGGCGTGCCGGGTGAGCATCCCGAGCGCTCCGCCGGCGAGCAGCGCCGGGATCCCGATGGTCAGCAGCAGCACCCCGCCGAGCACCCGCACGAACCGCATTCGCCTCGTCCCCCTCCGTAGCCGGATACCCGGCCGACCTTACCGACGAGGGAGGGCTGATCAGCGGATATCCACGGCACGGGCCCGGAAAGCAACCGGCCCGCCGGGTACGCCGACGGGCCGGTGGACGAAGCGACGGGTCACGCCTTCGGCGTGGGCTCCCGCCGGGTCCGCGCGAACGCGAGCCCGCCGAGCAGCAGGCCCCCCGCCCCGGCGACCAGGCCGGCGATGCCGAGGCCGATGGCCAGGCCGTCGCCCTCGGCGTCGTCATCGTCGTCGTCGGCCTGCGCCGGGACGCCGCCGGTGGGGGCGGCCGACGGCGAGGCCGCGGTGAGGGTGAGCACCGGGGCCGGGCTCTCCGGCTCCTCGCCGCCGGGGGTCGGCTCCTCGATCCAGCGCTGCACGTTGCCGTCGGAGTACGTCTGCAACGTCTTGAAGACCATCGTGTCGACCTGCGGCAGCGGCCCCATCGACACCGGGAACTCCTGGAACTGGCCGGGCTTGACCGCCGCGTCCCCGGTCGCGGTCCAGGTCAGTTTGGCGACGACCTCCGTGAGCTGGCTGCCGTGCACCTCGACCGGCGGATCGACCTTGCGCTTCTCCACCGCGACCGTCCAGCCCGGCACCGGCATGGTCGACACCGAGCCCACCGGCGCGTTCTCCGGCAGCACGACCTCCACCTTCGTCGTGGCGGCCGTGTCACTCTCGTTCGGCACCCGGAAGGCGAACCGGCCGTAGCCGCCCTGGGTTGCCTCCTTCGGATTGATCGTGACGTGGGCCGAGGCGGGCGCCGCGAAGCCGAGGACGGCGGTGGCGACGGCGCCGAGCGCCAGCGCGGCAGCAGCGGTTGCGGTACGCCGGTGACGGATCATCTGCGTGGGAGCCTTCCTGTTACCTGATGGGCACGGTGGCGGTCACCGTGGCCTGGTCGATGTCGGACGTGCGGACGGTGACACGCAACTGCCACTCCCCCGCCGCCGGCAGGTTGATCTCGCCGGTGGCGTGGTTGTCGGTCAGCGGCAGCAGCGGGACCTGGATCGGTTCGATCCCGGCCGACGGCAGGGCGACCGTGGCGCGCCACTCCACCACCGGCTGCGGCCGGTTGTCCTTCGAGTACGCGTAGAAGTGCACGGTGTTGTTGCCCCGCTCGGCCGGGTCCAGCTCGACCTGGAGCGAGTAGTTCGGGCTGGACAGCGTCGTCGAGAAGTAGCCGGGGGACCCGCCGGCCACGTCGGAGCCGGCGGTGCGGGCCGGGGTGGTCTGCACCAGGATGGCGGACAGGCCGAGCACCACGGCCGTGATCGCCAGTTCCGCCCCGACCGCCCGCCGCATCGACGTCGGCCGGCCCGCCGCCGTACGCCGGCGCACCAACTGCCGGGAGTACGCGGCCACCGCGATCACCAGCACGAACAGCCCGATCTTGCCGAGCAGCAACCGCCCGTACGTGGTGTCGACCAGCGCGCTCGGCGTGGCCACCTCGATCAGCGCCTGGACGGTGCCGGCGAGCAGCAGCGCCGAGACGGCCAGTGCCGCCCAGCGCGACCAGATCGGCAGGATCGCGTCCAGTTCCCGATCGTCGGCCCGGCGCAGCAGGAAGCCGGCGAGCATCACGAGCCCGCCCAGCCAGACCGCCATGCTGCCCAGGTGGACCGCGTCGACGAGAACGGAGACCGCCGGGGCGGGCGAGGCCGCCGGATGCCCGGCCAGCGGCCAGGTCAACAGGGCCGCCACCCCGAGGATGCCCAGGATCACCAGGTCGGCGCGGCCGGCCGGCCCGGCCAGCAGCGGCCGCAGCAGGAACGCCGCCGCCGCCAGCAGGCCCAGCCGGACCAGGTGCGCGGCGCCGAAGGTGCTGCCCAGCACGGCGCTCAGCCCTTCGCCGGTGACGTCGAACACGCCTCCGCCAGCGGTGTAGGGGACCTGGAGCAGCAGGTTCGCCACGGTGGAGAGCGCCACCAGCCCGAGCCCCGCCCAGGCCAGTCGCGCCGGGCCCCGCCGGGGCAGCCGCCGGGGCCACAGCGCGGCGAGGACCATCGCCGGGCCGACGAGCAGCAGCAGGCCGGCATAGCCGACGTACTTGGCCACCTTGACCGCGTTGCCGACGACCGGGTCGGCCCGGCTGTCGTCCTCCCCGGTGTCCACGGGGGGCGTCGAGGGCGCGCCGACGGAGTAGGTGAACGCGCCGGAGACCGGGTGGCTGTCGGCGGAGATCACCCGGTAGCTGACCAGGTAGGTGCCGCGCCCGCCGGCCGAGTCGACCGGGACCGTGACCACGCCGCCGGAGAAGGTCGGCTCGCCCCGGTCCGCGCGGGAGCCGTCGGGCGCGATGACGCGGATCTTGCCCGGCACCTTCCGGACGGACTCGCTGAAGGTCAGCACCACCTCGGCGGGCCCGTTCGGCACGACGGCCGAGGCGACCGGGCTGCTGCTCACCAGCACCGCGTGGGCGCTGGCGGGACCGGCGGGGGCGATCAGCAGGGCGACGACGGTGACCAGCAGGCCGGCGGCGACGGTCAGCCGGGCGAACCAGCGACGGATGGCGACACTCATGCCGGCCATGCTCTCGGACCCGACCCCTCGGGCGCGACTGCGTCGATGCCGGGCCCGGCCGGAACCCACCCGGCCCCGGCCGGGCCGGGGGCGGCCGAGGGTCCCCGGAGCCGCCCGCCCGGCGCGACGCGGGACACGACCGGGAGATGCCCGCCCGGCGCGACCCGAGGCGCGATCGGAAGCCGCCCGCCCGGCGCGACGCGGGACACGACCGGGCCGCACCGCCGCCGGGCCGGCGCGCGGTCAGCCATGCCGGGCCCGTAGTGCGGTCGCCACCCGGCGGTCCGGCTCGCCGCTGACCCGCCCCAGCGCCCACAACAGCCCCGCCTGCACCACGGCGGCCAGGTGGCCGACCTCGTGCACCAGGGCGGTGGTCGAGTTGGCGATGTCGACCGCGCTGGTACCGGCCAGGCAGACCGCCAGCACCAGCGCCACCGGCACGAACGCGCGGGCCCGCTCCGGCCGCCACGCGGCCAGCGCGAAGCCGACCGCCAGGGCCACGTCGAAGGAGGCCATCTCGCGGCTGGTGTGCGGGTCGACGGTCACGCCCAGCCCGGCCAGCAGCACCGGCAGCGCGATCGACAACTGGGCGACGGCGGCGACCGCGACGGCCACCCGCAGCACCTGGCGGCGGGCCCGCCGGGCCGCCGCCGGCGCGCCCCGTGCCGCGACCGGGTCGGCGGCCACCGCCGCCAGCACCGAGGCCGTCAGGTCGGGCACCGCCACCGCCCGCACCCGGGCCAGCCGGGTCACCTGCTCGGCGCGGGACAGCCAGGCGCGGCAGCCGGGGCAACGCTCCGTGTGCGCGTCCAGCACCTCCGGCGCCGCCTGCGGGTCCTCGCCGTCCAGCCGCGCCGACAGCGCCGTGCGTACGTCGTCGCATGTCATGAGCGGGTAGTCGTCCGGCGTGCCGGAAAAGTTCCCGGCGTGGCGCAGGCCATGGAAGGGCCGAAGGACCCTGCCCGGCCCTGCCGGGCCGCGTAACCTGGACTGTCGTGATCCCCGCCCCGCGCGAGACCTCCGCCGTCGGTCCGACCGACGCCGCGGGCCCCGCCGCGCGCGAGTCGGCGACCGGGTGGGCGCTGGCCGCCCGCGACGGGGATCCCGTCGCCCAGGCCGCCTTCGTCCGGCTCACCCAGGCCGAGGTGTGGCGCTTCGCCGCCGCGCTGGTCGACCCGGACAGCGCCGACGACCTGACGCAGGAGACCTACCTGCGGGCGTTCCGGGCGCTGCCGGCCTTCGAAGGGCGTTCCAGCGCCCGGACGTGGCTGCTCGGCATCGCCCGGCGGGCCTGTGCCGACCACCTGCGCACCGTCGTGCGCCGCCGCCGGCTCGACGAACGGCTCGCGGCCGACGCGTGGACCGCCCGGTCGCACCCCGACCCCGCCGGCCAGCTCGGCGCCGCCGACCTGGTCCGCCGGCTCCCCGCCGAGCGACGCGGCGCGTTCGTGCTCACCCAACTGCTCGGCCTGTCGTACGCCGAGGCCGCCGCCGTGGAGGGAGTGCCGGTGGGCACCATCCGCTCCCGGGTGGCCCGGGCCCGCAACGACCTCGTCGAGGCGGTCGGCGACGCCCTCGCCGGATGAGCCGGACCGTGGCCGGGAACTTCCGCGGCGGACGCGACGACCAATGAGCGTGACCACACCAGGCATCCGGGCCGCCCGCTGGCCCGCCGTCCGCCCCTGGCTCGGCGTCGCCGCCCGGCTGGGCCTGGCCGCCGTGTGGCTGGTCGCCGGCGGCAGCAAGGTCGGTGACCTGGCCGCCTCCGGGCGCGCCGTCAACGCGTACCAGGTCATGCCGTACGACGTCGCCACGGTGGTCGGCGCGGCGCTGCCCTTCGTGGAGCTGGCGCTGGGCGTACTCCTGCTCCTCGGACTGGCCACCCGACTGGGCGCCGGGGTCTCCGCGGCGCTGCTGGTGGTCTTCATCGCGGGCATCGCCTCGGCCTGGGGCCGGGGCCTGGCGATCGACTGCGGCTGCTTCGGCAGCGGCGGCCAGCTCGCCGAGGGACAGGCACCGAGCTACCTCCCGGAGATCCTCCGGGACCTGGGATTCCTGGCGCTGGCCGGCTTCCTGCTGATCTGGCCCCGCACGCCCGTCTCCGTGGACGGCTGGCTGACGGGGGACGCACCCGTGGAGGACGAGAATGAGTAGTCGCAAGGGGCAGAAGGGCGCCGCGCGGGTGGTCCGCGAACAGCTCGCCCGGGAGCGGCGGCGCAAGCGGACGCTCTGGGTCTCCGTGGCGGCCGTCGCCGTCCTGGTGATCGCCGGCCTCATCGGCTGGAGCGTCTACTCCAGCCAGCGCTCCGACGACTTCACCCCGCCGACCGGCTCGAACGAGGCCGGCACCGGCGTCGTCGCCGGCTCGGGCCCGGTCACCGTGGACGTCTACGAGGACTTCCTCTGCCCGGCCTGCAAGCAGTTCGAGCAGGTCAGCGGCCCGACGATCGACCAGCTCATCAGCGAGGGCAAGGTGCGGGTCGTCTACCACCCGGTGGCCTACCTCAACCGCTTCTCCACCACCGGGTACTCGACCCGGTCCTCGGCGGCCTCCGGCTGTGCCGCCGAGAGCGGCCGGTACCGGGAGTACGCCAAGGCGCTGTTCGAGCGGCAGCCGCCGGAGGGCGGCGCCGGGCTGAGCGACGACGAGCTGGTCGACATCGCGGCGGGCGCCGGCATCGACCGGGACGGGTTCGCCTCCTGCCTGCGGGAGGGCACCTTCAAGCCGTGGACCGAGCACGTGACCGAGGAGGCCAGCAAGGCCGGCATCACCGGCACGCCGACCATCCTGGTCGACGGCGAGGAGGTCGCCGACCGCAGCCCGGAGGGGATCAAGGCGGCGGTGGCGGCGGCCGGCCAGTGATCCGTGACCTGCTGGCCCGCGCCGGTCTGGTGCTCACCGCCGCGCTGACCGCGACGCTCGCGCTCGCCGGGCCGGCGGCCGCGCACGGGGCGGACGCCCCCGACGGCACCGACTACCGCACCGAGGTGACGGAGGTCACCCCGACCCGGCCGGGGCTGAGCGTACGGGCGGTGGAGGCGGGCGCCCGGCTGGAACTGACCAACACCGGCGACCGCGACGTCGAGGTGCTCGGCTACTCCGGGGAGCCGTACCTGCGGGTCGGCGCCGACGGGGTGTACGAGAACGTACGCTCGCCCGCGACGTACCTGAACCGGACCATCGCCGGGGACACCCGGCTGCCGGCCGAGGTGGACCCGGCGGCCGCGCCGCAGTGGCGGCGGGTCGACAGCTCGTCCACGGCGCGCTGGCACGACCAGCGGGCGCTCTGGCGCGAGTCGGGGCCGCCGCCGCAGGTGCGGGCCGCCCCGGACCGGGAGCACCGGGTGCGGGACTGGGTGGTGCCGCTGCGCGCCGGCGCCGAGCCGATGGAGATCCGCGGCACGCTCGACTGGGTGCCGCCGCCGGACGCGTACGCCTGGTGGGTGGTCGCCACGCTCGGGCTGCTCGCCGTGGGCGCACTCGGGCTGCTGCCGGCCGGGTCCGTCCCGGGCGGGCGGGCGCTGGCCGGGCTCGGCGGGCTGCTGGTGCTCGGCGGGCTGGCGGCGGTGACGTTCACCGTGGGCCGGGAGCTCGACGCCGGCGCGCGGGGCCCTGGCGGGCTGCTGACCGGCCTGCTCGGCGGGCAGGTCTGGGCGCTGCTGACCGGGCTCGGCGCGATCGCCGCCGGGGTCTTCGCGCTGGCCCGCCGGCCGGCCGCCGACTTCGCGCTGGCGCTGGCCGGGGCCTGCCTGGCGCTCTTCGCCGGGGTGGCCAACGCCGCCGTCTTCGCCCGTGGTGTCGCCCCGGTCCCCTGGTCGGGAACGGCCGCCCGGATCCTGGTCGCCGCCGTCCTCGTCGCCGGCGCCGGCGCCACCGCCGCCGGTGCCCTCCGCCTGCACGCCACCTCCC
>NZ_JBPQTP010000048.1:0-45501 GCF_051386395.1 Micromonospora sp. URMC 106 | reverse complement strand
CCCACGGGGGAGGCGCGGCCCGGGGCAGGGGACGGAGGCTGGGGGCATGATCAAGAAGCGTTTGACGGTCGGTGCCGGATGGTCGATGGCGGCCATCGGCGTCCTGCACACCGCGGTCTTCCTGCCCCACCCGTACTGGGGCGAGTGGCTCACCGGCGGGCTGCGCTCGGGCGAGGGCGGTGACGCCTCCCTGTCCGTGTTCTGGGCGCTGCCCGGGGGCTTCGTCGTCCCTCTGGTCCTGTTCGGCCTCCTGCTGGCGCGGCTGGGACGGGGCGGGGAGCGGGCGCCCGCCTACGTCGGCTGGGTGGTGGCCGGGTGGGCGGCCGGGTGCGCGCTGCTCGTCGGTCCCAGCGGCTTCCTCCTGGGCTTCGTCCCCGCCGGGCTGCTCATCGCCGAAGACCTGCTGGCGCGCCGCCGGGGCGCGGGACGGGGCGTGCCGGGGCCGGTGACCGGGCGGGAGAGAGACGCGCGACCACAGCGCTGACTGCCGCGTGCATGGGCGGCGGTCGGTGTCCGTTCCGGGCCGTCACGGTCGCGTCGTCGGCGGCCGCCGCCTCGGTGACAGGGGAGAAACCCTGGTCCTGCGGCGGCATCCGGAGGTGGTTGGGACACCTGCCCGGGCCGACGACGCGTACCGCCGTGCGAGGCGCGTCGCGAGAAGCCGCGGTTCCCGCGGACGGCAAAAGCGAAAGGCAAGGAGACCCTTCTCCTTGCCACTTCTAACGTATAGCGCACCCGGGGGCTTGCGGCAAGACCGGTGTGCTGGCACAGAATCGTCGGCCGAACCAATCACCTGCGGAAATGGGGGCACGAGGTGCGCGTGTTGCGGTCGACGTGTGGGCGACGCGGTCCCACAAGAGGTTCGACAGAGCTGGAGGCGTCGGTGACCCGACCGGCCGGCGCGGTGCGACGGGGCGCGGCCGCCGCGGAGGTGTCGCGATGAGCGACCGCTACGTGGTGGATCTTCGAGATGTCGGTGAGACGCAGGTCGCGGTCGTTGGCGGGAAGGGCGCGCACCTGGGTGGGCTGTCGCGCATCGAAGGCGTCCGTGTGCCGGCTGGCTTCTGCGTGACGACGGACGCCTTCCGGCGGGTCATGGCGGAAGCGCCGTCGATCGACGCTCGGCTCGATCAGCTGTCGCGCCTGAACCCGGACGACCGGGAGGCGATCCGCGCGCTCAGCGCGGAGATCCGCCGGAGCATCGAAGGGATCGCCATCCCGGGCGATCTCGCGGCGGCGATCACCCGCGCGCTCGCCCGGCTCGGCGAGCAGGGCGCCTACGCCGTCCGGTCCAGCGCGACGGCAGAGGACCTGCCGACGGCCTCCTTCGCCGGCCAGCAGGACACGTACCTGAACGTCGTGGGGCCGGCGGCGATCCTCGAGCACGTCAGCCGGTGCTGGGCGTCGCTGTTCACCGAGCGGGCCGTGACCTACCGCCAGCGCAACGGCATCGACCACCGTACGGTCCAGATGGCCGTGGTCGTGCAGCGGATGGTCTTCCCGCACGCGGCCGGCGTCCTGTTCACGGCCGACCCCGTCACGGGCAACCGGAAGGTCGCCACCGTCGACGCCAGCTTCGGCCTCGGCGAGGCCCTGGTCTCCGGCCTGGTGAACCCGGACGTCTTCACGGTGCGCGACGGCGGGATCGTCGCCAAGACGGTCGCCGCCAAGCAGCGTGCCGTTCACGCACTGCCCCATGGCGGTACGCGGGAGGTGGCGATCGACCCGCAGCGGCAGGAACAGCCGGCGCTGACGGATGCGCAGGTCGTGCGGCTCGTGCGGTTGGGCCGGCGGATCGAGGCGCACTTCGGCCGCCCGCAGGACATCGAGTGGTGCCTGGTCGACGACGACTTCCAGATCGTCCAGAGCCGGCCGATCACCACGCTGTTCCCCATCCCTGCGGCCCGCGACACGGAGAACCACGTCTACGTCTCGGTCGGCCACCAACAGATGATGACCGACCCCATGAAGCCGCTGGGACTCTCCGTGTGGCAGCTGACTGCCATGGCGCCGATGCACGAGGCCGGCGGGCGGCTGTTCGTCGACGTCACCCGGGCCCTGGCCTCGCCCGCGAGCCGCGTCGGCCTCCTGGAGGTGATGGGGCGGGGCGACCCGCTGGTCAGGGACGCCCTGGAGACCGTCCTCGACCGCGGCGACTTCGTCCCGTCGCTGCCGGACGTGGGTCCCGGCGGGCCGCCGGCCAGCGGCGCGTCCGCCCCGATCGAGACCGACCCGGCCATCGTCACCGAGCTGATCGAGCGCAGCCAGGCGTCCCTCGCCGCCCTACGGCGCGACATCCGGACGAAGACCGGACCGGCGCTGTTCGACTTCCTGCTGGAGGCGTTCCAGGAGCACAAGCGAGTCCTCAGCGATCCGCTGAGCATGCAGGCGATCATGGCGGGGATGGAAGCCACCTGGTGGCTCAACGACCAGCTACAGGAGTGGCTGGGCGAGAAGAACGCGGCCGACACGCTCACCCTGTCCGCCCCCAACAACATCACCTCGGAGATGGGACTGGCACTGCTCGACGTCGCGGACGCGATCCGTCCGCATCCGGAGGTGGTGGCGTTCCTGCGGGGCGTGGCGGACGAAGGCTTCCTGGACGAGCTGCCGAGGCTCGCGGGCGGGGCCGAGGCGCGCGCCGCCATCGAGGCGTACCTCGACCGGTACGGCATGCGCTGCGTCGGCGAGATCGACATCACGAGGCCGCGCTGGAGCGAACGCCCCATCACGCTCGTGCCCCTGATCCTCGACAACGTCAGGAACTTCGAGCCGGGCGCCGCCGAGCGACGCTTCGAGCGAGGGCGGCAGGAGGCGCAGCGGAAGGAACAGGAGGTGCTCTCACGCCTGCGGGCCCTGCCGGACGGGCAGCAGAAAGCCGACGAGGCCAAGCGGATGATCGACCGGGTCCGGACCTTCATCGGGTACCGGGAGTACCCGAAGTACGGCATCGTCAGCCGCTACTTCGTCTACAAGCAGGCCTTGCTTAGAGAGGCCGAGCGCCTCGTGCGGGCCAACGTGCTCGCCGAGAGGGAGGACATCTTCTACCTCACGTTCCAGGAACTCCACGACGTCGTGCGCTCGAACAGGGTGGACGCCCAGCTCATCCAGCGCCGCAAGGACGCGTTCCGGTCGTACCAGGCGCTCACGCCGCCCCGGGTCCTCACGTCCGATGGCGAGGCCGTCGCCGGGGCGTACCGGCGCGACGACGCGCCGGCCGGCGCCCTGGTCGGCTTACCGGTCTCGGCCGGGACCGTCGAGGGGAGGGCCCGCGTCATCCTCGACATGGCGGAGGCCGATCTCGAGGCGGGCGACATCCTGGTCACCGCCTACACCGATCCGAGCTGGTCGCCCCTGTTCGTCGCGATCGCGGGGCTGGTGACGGAGGTGGGCGGCCTGATGACCCACGGCGCGGTGATCGCCCGGGAGTACGGCTTGCCGGCCGTCGTCGGTGTCGCGGATGCCACCCGGCTCATCCGGGACGGCCAGCGGATCCGCGTGCACGGGACCGACGGGTACGTCGAGATCCTGCCCTGACGCGTGGCCGCTGGATGATCGCCTCGGCGGCGACCCCCGAGGGCGGTCCCTGTCGACACCAGGGTTACGTCAGGGATCGAACCCCGATGTGACCCGCCGGCCCTACAAGGACGATCCTTCTCGTGAAGCGTCGCACTCTTTTCGCACTGACCGGACTGGCCGTACTCGCCGGCTGCGGCAGCCCTGGGGCGGGTTCGAAAGGCAACACCGGCCTGTCGTTCGCCAACCGGCTGACCGTGCCCCCGCTGCTGGCGCCCACGGTCACGGCGGACGGCACGAAGCAGTTCGCGTTGACGATGCGGAAGGGCCGGACGGCGATCCTGCCCGGCAAGCCGACCGCGACGTGGGGTTTCAACGGCGCGTTCCTCGGCCCTACGGTGCGGGCGGCGAGGGGCGATCGGATCTCGATGCGGGTGCGGAACCAGCTCGGCGAGCCGAGCACGGTCCACTGGCACGGCATGCGACTGCCCGCGGCGATGGACGGCGGACCGCACCAGGTCGTCGCACCGGGGGCCACGTGGACACCGCACTGGACGATCGACCAGCCGGCGGCCACGTCCTGGTACCACCCGCACCTGCACGGCAGCACCGCCATGCACGTGTACCGAGGGCTGGCCGGCCTCTTCCTGATCGACGACGCGGAGACGGCCGCCTTGGGCCTGCCGTCGACGTACGGCGTCGACGACGTTCCACTGATCTTGCAGGACAAGGTCCTCGACGCGGACGGCGGACTGAAGGAGGACCCGGAGCCGACGTGGGGCCTCATCGGCGACCAGATCCTGGTCAACGGCGTGCACGACCCGTTCTTCGAGGTCACCACCACGTCCGTGCGGCTGCGGATCCTCAACGGGTCCAACGCCCGGATGTACAACGTCGAGTTCGCCGACCGTCGACGGTTCGCGGTCATCGGTACCGACGCCGGGCTGCTGGCCGCGCCGGTGTCCGTCGACCGCGTGCAGCTGAGCCCGGGCGAGCGGGTGGAGATCGTGGTCGAGTTCGCACCGCGGGAGCAGGTTGTGCTGCGCAGCGTCGGTGGCGACCACGGCATCGACGAAGGTGACCACCAACTGCTGAAGTTCATCGCGGCGGAGCAGCTCAGGCCCGGCCGGCCGGTGCCGCAGCGGCTGGCCACGACACCGCGCGTCGAGGCGCCCGCCGACGCCACGCAACGCCGGTTCCGCCTCAGCGGCAGCGACGAGATCAACGGACGCGAGATGGACATGAGCCGCATCGACGAGGTCGTGCCCGCCGGCGCGACAGAGATCTGGCACGTGCAGAACACGGTGTACGCGCACAACTTCCACATCCACGAGGTCGCCTTCCGGATCCTGGACATCGACGGCAGGCAGCCGCCCGCGTACCTGCAGGGGCCGAAGGACACGGTGTTCGTCCCGGAGAAGTCGACCGTCCGGCTCGCGGTACGGTTCGGCCACCACACCGACCCGACCACGCCGTACATGTACCACTGCCACATCCTGCGGCACGAGGACAAGGGCATGATGGGCCAGTTCGTGATCGTGGAGCCCGGCACCGAGGCGTCGGTGCCGCGCACCCTGTCGAACCACCACCAGCACGGCTGAGCCCCGGGAGGATGCCGCGACGGTCGATGAGTCGATGTCGGCCCTCGACCGCCGAAGTGACTGCGGCGTGGCGTGCGCCGTGCGGTGTGGCGCGACGCTACGACTCTCCACGGCCGGGCTGTTGCGTCGGTGCGTCGCCCCGGCGGGTCCGGTCGGGGGCGAGCGTGGTGATGGCCCGCTCCAGGTACTCGGTGAACGCCGCCCGCTCGTCGGCGCCGAACGCGGCGGCCAGCCGTTGCTCGACGGCGAGGACGGCCGGGTCTGCCCGGCGCACCAGGTCGGTGCCCTCGGCTGTCAGCCGGGCGACCCGCACCCGCTGGTGCAGCGGCGACACCGCCCGCTCGATCAGCCCCTTCTCCTCGAGGTTGGCGAGCACGGTCGCCATGGTCTGCGGGGTCACCAGGCAGGCGCGGGCGAGCTGCGCGGCGGACGCCGCCGAGGTCTGCAGCAGGACGACCAGCACGGCGTACTGCGGGACGGTCAGGTGGAACTCCTGCAACACGCGCGTCTTCTCGGCAATCAGCGCCTGTTCGGCGCGTTTGATGACGAGGCCGAGCCGTTCCATTTCAGTAGCGGGTGCCGACGGCCGTCGGCGCGGCGTCGAGTTCGGCGAGGTCGGCTGCGGTCAACGTGACGTCGGCGGCGCCGACGTTGTCCGCGAGATGTCCGAGCCGACGGGTACCCGGGATGGGGATGACGTGCGGACCCTGCGCGAGGATCCAGGCGATCGCGACCTGTGCCGGGGTCACTCCGTGGCGGGCGGCGACGGCCCGCACCGTGTCGACGATGCGGACGTTGGACATGCGGGCTTCGCTGGTGAAGCGCGGGTTGCCGGCCCGAAGGTCGTTGTCCTCGAACTGGGTGGTGGCGTCGATCGCGCCGGTCAGGAAGCCCCGGCCGAGCGGCGCGAACGGCACGAACGCGGCGCCGTTGGCGGCACACCAGCCGACCACGTCGCCGGCGTCGGACGTACCGCCGCCGGCGACGGCCGCCGCGGACGCGCCCGCGCCGGGGTGCCCGAGCGCGTCGCGGGTCCAGAGAGACAGCTCGGACTGCACGGCGGTCACCGGATGCACCGCGGCCGCGGCGGCCGCCTGCTCGACGCTGACCTCCGACAGGCCGAGGTAACGAACCTTGCCCGCGCGGACCACGTCTGCCATGGCGGCCCAGGAATCGAGCAACGGCACGGCGTCGTCGACGCGGTGCAGGTACCACAGGTCGATGTGGTCGGTGCCGAGGCGCTTCAGCGACGCGTCGACGGCGGCGCGCAGGTGGGCGGGCGAGGCGTCGCGACGCATGCCCTTGGCGCGGATGTCGTCGACCACCAGCCCGGCCTTGGTCGCCAGGAAAACGGTGTCGCGCAGGCCGGACAACGCCTCGGCGAACCCGGCGGTCTTGTCGTCCATGTGCGGCACCTGGCCCTCGACGGCTCGGACGGCGGTCCGGACTCGCCGGCGACGCGCTTCGTCGACGCGGTAACGGTCGGCGACGACGAGCCGGTCGTCGACAAGTACGACCGCAGCGCCTTCGCCGGCACCTCGTTGGACGACGCACTGCGCGGCCACGCGGTCCGCGACGTCGTGCTGGCCGGGCTGGTGACCGAGGGCGGCATCGCGAGTACCGCCATCGACGCGCTCCGGCTGGGCTACCAGGTCTCCGTACTCCTGCCGGCGATCGCCGCGAACACGCCGGAAGGACACCGCAGCGCCCTCGACGACCTGCGGGACCGGGGCGTGACGCTACGCGGGTAGGCGAGCGCGCCACGCATCCCGGCGGCGCGGGCCCGACCGGGGGCGGCCCGCCGGCGGCGCCCCGGGTTTCCCCGGATGCGGTTGCTCAGGGCTTCCGGGCCACCACCAGCGTGTCCCGCTCGCCGAGCGGGCGCACCGCCAGAAGGTCGAAGCCGGTCTCGGTGAGCAGCTGGCGGCATTCCCGTTCGGTGTACTCCGAGCTGCCCTCGCCGAAGAGCAGCATGTCCAGCGCAGCCACCGGGTTGTCGCTGACGTCGGGCTGCTCCTCGCGGGTGGCCGGGTGGCGCGGCAGCTGCTGCTCGGCCGCGTCCGCACCGAGCAGGCCCTCGTAGACCACCAGGAGTCCACCGCCGCCGAGCGCGTCGTACGCGCGCCGGACGAGCACCGTGCGCCGCTGCGGGGACCAGTCGTGCAGCACGTGGCCGAAGATCAGGGCGTCGGCGGCCGGCAGCGGATCGGCGAAGAAGTCGCCGGGCTGGAACGTCATCCGGTCGACCAGTCCGCGCGCGGCCACGTACTCGGCGAATGGCCCGGCGTTGTGCGGCAGGTCGAAGACCACACCCGACAGGTGCGGGTGAGCCGTTAGAACGTACGACAGCAGGTGGCCGCGTCCGCCGCCGACATCAGCCACCCGGCGCACGGCGGCCCAGTCGACGGCCTCGGCGAGCAGGGGACCGATCGGCGTGGTCAGGGCGTCCATCAGGCGGAGGAACCGGCGCAGCCGTTGCGGATCCTGCGGCATGACCGAGTAGTCCGCCTCAGGCCGCCGGCCGCCCGTCCGCAGCGCGTCGGTGAGCCCGCCCCAGGCGGCGTAGTGCATGCGGTTCGCGCGGTCGAGCAGTTCGCGGATCGGCGACTCGTCGCCCCGCACCAGGTGCCGGGCGACGCCGGGTCCGTTCGCGTACCGGCCCGCCGCCCGAGTCAGCAGCCCGAGCTCCACGAGCAGGTCCAGGAAGTTCCGGGCCGCACGCGGGTGCAGGCCGAGCCGGGCGACGAGCGCGTCCACGTCCGATGACCCGGTCTCGTGCAGCGCGTCGAACACGCCGACTTCCACGGCGCTGAGCAGCGCCTTCGACTCGCAGAACGCCAGGCCCAGCCGAAGGAGACTCGTCGGATCCGTCCCGTCGACGGCCAGGGCGGTCACCGGCCGGTCGCGCCGGCGGGTGTCCGCTCCGGCGACTGCGTCACGCGTGGGTGCCATGGCAGGCAGCATCGGGGCGGGCGCGCCCCCTTAGCATCGGGAAGACCCCTATCCCTCGGCGGGCCGTCGTCCGCCGGTCGGTTCCACGGCTCGGGTCGGCACGGCGGCGGCCGGACGTACGCCCTGGTGAGACGAGCGCCGTCCGGCTGGTGGCCGGGCTCCGTGGTGGGTCGGTCGCTGCCGCGTCGAGCGCCGCCGGCGCCGGGGGCGGCAGGATCGCGCCCGCCCCTGCCCTACGGAGCGCTACCACTCGGCTTCGCGGTGTTTCCCCGATGCTAGGGGCGTCCCGCGACGGACACGCTTCCGGCATGCAGATCGATGAGGACCGCCCGACCGGCGGCGTCGACGTCGTGGTGTTCGGCCACGGACCGGCGGCCGACCGGCTGGCGGCGGCGTGCCGGTCGACCGGCTGGCCGGTGCGGACCGTCACGCTGCCGGTGGAAGCGGCCGAACCGCTCATCGGGATCGTCGACTTCCTGGCGCGTCCGGACAGTCCACACCGGGCGGTGCTGGTCGGCGCCGGCCCTCTCGGCGTCGCCGGCCTCGCCGTCGCCGACCGGCACCCGGAGCGGGTCGCCGCCGTCGTGGCGCTCGACCTGCCGGCCACCCCGCCGGAGGCGGAGTGGGTGTCGTGCCCCACCCTCCTGCTCCCGCCGGCGCCGGCCGCGGCGGACCTGCCGGCCCTCGGGTCGTTCCTCAACCGGGTCGCCGGAAACCTCGACGACGCGTCGTCGTGCCAGGCCAGACCGCCGGCGCTCACCCCCGCGCTGCTCAACGACCCGGAAACCCTGGGCCAGCTGCGGGCGGCGGGCCCGGTGCACCGCGTCTCGCTGGTCGCCACCACGCCGACCTGGGTGCTCACCGGGCACGAGGTCACCACGACGACCCTGGCCGACCCGCGGCTGGCCGGTGAGCTGGAGATGACGGCCGGGTTCCGGTTGTCACCCCCCGGTGGGAACACCGACCACCGGGGCGAGCAGGATCTGGTGACCATCGACGCCGACCTGCACGCTCGCCTGCGGCGGCTGGTAGCCCCGCACCTCACGCCGCGCCGGGTGGACGCGCTGCGGCCCCGGATCCAGCGGGAGACCGACCGGCTCCTGGACGCGATCGACCCCGGCTCGGTGACGAACCTGGTGGAGTCGTTCGCCCGTCCGCTGCCGATCGTCGTGCTGTGCGAACTGCTCGGCGTCCCGGAGACGGACCGCGGGTACGTCGAGGACTGGCTGATCCGCCGGATGCGGGAATGGCCCCCCGACCCGCACGGCGACGTCGACGACTACCTGGGCGAGCTGATCGCCGCCCGTCGTGCACGGCCCGGTGACGACCTGATCAGCGCGGTCGTACGGGCGGAGGGCGCGGCGCTGGACGAGGCGGACCTCGTCTCCGCCGCCCGGTGGATCATGGTCGGCGGCCACCGCGCCCCGATGGCGCTGCTGGCCAACGGCGTGGCGGCGCTGCTGGGCGAGCCGACCCAGTGGCGGCGCCTGGTCGACGCCCCCGGCCTGGTGGAGACCGCCGTCGAGGAGCTGATGCGGTACGTGACGCCCTTCCCGGTGGGACTGGCCCGTATCGCCGCGGCACCGATCGAGGTCGCCGGCCGGACGATCGCCGCGGACAGCCTGGTCGCGGCGTCGCTGATCGCCGCCAACCACGACCCGGCCCGGTTCACCGACCCGGAGGCCCTCGACGTCGGCCGGTCCGTCAACCCGCACCTCTCCTTCGGGCACGGCCACCACTACTGCGTCGGGGCAGCGCTGGCCAGGGCCGAGGCGCAGATCGCCTTCGGTACCCTCGCCCGCCGCTTTCCCGGCATGCGGCTCGCGGTCGACACCCGCGACCTGCACTACCGGCAGAACCGCATGCGCTACCTGCTCGAACTCCCGATCATCCTCGAGCCGGCCGGCCCACCCGCGGCGACCGCCGCGTAACGCCCGGTCCGACAGGTTCGCCACCCTCTCATCCCGCAGGAGTCGCACCGATGGACGCCGCGTTTCCCCAGCTGTTCGCCTACTGCCAGGCCGATCCGCTGTTCTTCGAGTCGCCCGGGCGGATGGACGACCGGAGCAGCCGGTTCGCGGTGAACCGCCGCCCACTGCCGGACGGGTGGCGTGCCCGCGAGAGCGACCTGTGGGTCGTGTTGCAGCCGCCTGGGGTGAGCCTGCCCGAGCAGGGTTGGAAGATCCACGTCTCGTCGGCCGTCGACACGGCCGACCAGGTCTGCGACCTGGTGGTGGGCTTCTGCCTCGACCGTGGGATCCCGCTGAAGTACCTGCGCAGCCGCACCGCGTTCGAGCTGCTCAACAGCAAGTACGCCGACCGGGGCGGCAGCGGCAAGCTGGTCACGGTGTACCCGCCGGACGAGGACCGGTTCGGCGAGGTGCTACCGGAGCTGGCGGCGCTGCTGCGCGGCTTCACCGGCCCGTACGTGCTGAGCGACCTGCGCTACGAGGATTCGCCGGTGTACGTCCGGTACGGCGCCTTCCGCCGGATGACGTACACCTCCCCCGACGGGGAACTCGTGCACGCCGTCCGCGCCCCCGACGGGCGCCTGGTGCCCGACGACCGCAGTCCGTTCTTCACGGTGCCGGAGTGGGTGACCGTGCCGGAGGTGCTGCACCCGTCGCTCGCGAAGCTGGAGGCGGGCGGCGAGGGCGGGTTCCCCTACGAGATCGAGCGCCCGTTGCACTTCTCCAACGGCGGCGGGGTGTACCTCGCCCGCAGCCGGGACTCCAGCGGGTACGTGGTGCTACGGGAGGCCCGCCCCCACGCGGGACTCGACGGGACCGGTACGGACGCCGTCACCCGACTCGGCCGGGAACGCGACATCCTGGAGCGCCTGCGGGGTCTCGACTGCGTCCCCCGTCTCCTCGATCACCTGGTGGTGTGGGAGCACCACTTCCTGGTGCAGGAGTACATCGAGGGCAAGACCCTGATGGAGGAGGTGTTCGCGCGGTACCCGCTCGTCGGCCCCGACCCGACCGCCGCGGCGCTCGCCGCGTACACCGCCTGGGCGACGGACGTCCTGGCCAGGATCGACCACGCGCTGATGTCCGTGCACGCGCGCGGCGTACGCTTCGGCGACCTGCACCCCGGGAACGTCATCGTCCGCCCGGACGGCGCCGTCGTCCTCGTCGACTTCGAGATCGCGTCGGACCTGGCGCGGACGAAGCCCGCCGGGCTCGCCACCCCCGGCTTCACCGCGCCCCCGACACTTTCCGGCCGCGAGGCCGACGACTACGTCCTGAACTGCCTTCGGCAGTGGGTCTTCCTGCCGATCAGTCCGCTGACGGAGCGGTCCCCGGTCAAGCTCGCGACGCTGACCCAGGCCGTCACCGAGCACTTCCCGGTTCCCGCCGGGTTCGGGCCGAGGATGCTCCGCCGGTTCAGCGCCGGTCGCGGCCCGCTCGGCGAGGACGCCCCGGCCCGGATGTTCGCTGCCGCGCAGCCCGACTGGCCGGCGATCCGGGACTCCATCGTGGCCGGCATCGCCGGCAGCGCCACGCCCGACCGGCCGGACCGGCTCTTCCCCGGCGACCCGGAGCTGTTCGTCTCCGGCGGGTTCACCGTCGGGCAGGGCGCGGCCGGGGTGCTGTGGGCGATGCACCAGGTGGGGTGCGAGGTTCCGCCGGAGTACCTGGACTGGCTGACGGCCGCCGCCCGGCGGTGCGCCGACCCGCGCCCGGGACTGTTGGACGGGCTGCACGGGGTGGCCGCGGTACTGGAGTCGCTCGGCCGCCGCGACGACGCCCTGGAGCTGCTCGACCGTGCCCGCAAGCTGCACGGGGAACTCGTCACCCCTGGCATCCAGGGCGGCCTCGCGGGGGCCGGCCTCAGCCTGCTGCACTTCGCCGGGGTCGCCGGTGACGAGGGCCTGCGGACGGAGGCGCTGGACCTCGGCCGGCGGCTCGCGGTGCAGCTCGACGCCGGCGACGCCGGGATGTTCCGCCCCGACAGCCGGGTGGGGCTCCAGCACGGGCTCACCGGTGTGGCCCTGTACCTCCTGGAACTGCACGAGACGACGGGGGAGACCCGGTACCTCGACCTGGCCGGGCGGGCGCTGCGTCGCGAGGTCGACCGCGGCCACGTCCTGGCCGACGGCACGTTCCAGCTCCTGGAGGGCAACCGCTACCACGCGTATCTCAGCAGCGGCAGCATCGGGCTGGCGCTGGTCCTCTCCCGGTACCTCGGGCGCCGGCCGGAGCCCGGCTTCGACAACGTCATCGACGGCGCCCGCCGGGCCTGCCGGGCGCCGTTCGTCCGCCACCCCTTCCTGTTCCTGGGCCGGGCGGGCACGATCGCGGCGCTGCGCCTGCTGGGCAGGCCCGAGGACCAGCCCGTCGTCGCCGAGCACATCCGCCGGCTCGGCTGGCACGCCCTGTCGTACCGGGGGCACCTGGCCTTCCCCGGCAACCAGCTGCTGCGGCTGTCCATGGACCTCACCACCGGCGCGGCGGGCATCCTCGCCGCCCTCGGGGTCGCCTTCGGCGACAGCACGTCGGTCGTCCCCCTGCTCGATTTGCGGGCGCCCGCGTTCGCACCGGCAGGAGGCGGCGGGCGCGGCGGACACCACGACGCCATGGCCGCGCCGCTCTCCTGAGCCCCGATCACCGGCGTGGACGGCACGTCCCGCCGGACGTCGCGTTCACCGGAACGCGTCGACCACCGCGCCCCGGCCCTCCGCGGGCGGCGAATGAGAAGGGAGGTGATCAGACATGGCCTACGTGCTCAAGCTCCAGGCGCTCAGCGCGCCGCAGGCGACGCGCCACCCGTGCTACAGCCACGTGACGTCGTACGCCGGCACGTGCGCCGCCGAGAACTGAGACCTCGGCGCCTGACCCCGCGTCCAGGCCGGGGCAGGGTGCGTGCGGTGTCGGGGGCCGGGCCTCCGGTCTCCGACACCGCCGCACAGCAGTGTCGTTTCCGTCCCCCCACCCGGTGAGGAATGTCGTGTCCACGTACCAAGCCCAGCGCGACGAGGCGGCGGCCCGATCCGGTCCCGCCCCGGCAGCCGGCCCGACCGGCGGCGACACACCCCGGGCCGCCGCTCCCGCGTGGCAGGTCATGCTGCGCTACCTGCGTCCGTCCTGGCGCTGGCTCCTGCTCGGCGGAGTGTTGAGCCTGACCACCGGGGCGGTCGGGCTGACGCTGCCGCTGGCCGTCCGGCACCTGGTCGCCCGGCTAGCCGCCGGGCAGCCGACCACACCCGTCCTCCTCGTCATGGTCGGGCTCGTGGTGGTCACGCTGATCAGCGGGCCGCTCGGCGTGTACGTGCTGCGCCGGACCGGGGAGTCGATCGTGCTCGCCGCCCGGCGGCGTCTGGTCTCGCACCTGCTGCGGCTGCGGATCTCCGCGGTGGACCACGCCGAGCCCGGCGACCTCATGTCGCGGGTCACCTCCGACACCACCCTGCTGCGCCAGGTCGCGACCGAGTCGTTGGTCGGGGCGGTCACGGGTGTCGTCATGGTCCTCGCGACGTGCACGGTGATGGGCCTGCTCGACCCGGTGCTGCTGGCGGTGACGCTCGGGGTGCTGGTCTTCGCCTTCGCGGTCGTCCGCCTCGCGATGCCCCGGGTCAACCGGGCCAGCCGGGAAGCGCAGAGGTCGGTGGGGGCCATGGGTGCCGCGCTGGAGCGGGCGCTCGGCGCTTTGCGTACCGTCAAGGCGTCCGGCGCCGAGCACCGCGAGGAGGCGCTGGTCCACGGCGCTGCCGGGGACGCGTGGCGGGCCAGCGTACGCGCGGCCCGGTGGCTGGCGATCGGTGGCGGCGCCGCCGAGATGGCGATGCAGGTGGCCTTCTTCACCGTCCTCGCCGTCGGCGGGGCGCGGGTGGCCTCGGGGGCGATCGACGTCGCGACCCTGATCGCGTTCCTGATGTACGTCTACTACCTGGTCCTGCCCGTCCAGTCGCTCATCGGGGCGATGAGCCAGTACCAGGTCGGCGCCGCCGCGGTCAGTCGCATCCAGGAGGCGGAGCGGCTCCCCGCCGAGCCACCCGTCTCGCCGGCCCTGCCGCCGCCCCCGGGTGCGCCGCCGGCCGCCCTGGAGTTCCGTGACGTCCACTTCCGGTACGCGCCGCACCTGCCCGACGTGCACCGCGGGGTGACGTTCACCGTCCCGCCGCGCGGCATGACCGCGTTCGTCGGGCCCTCCGGGGCCGGCAAGACCACCCTCTTCTCGCTCATCGAGCGGTTCTACGAACCGACCGCCGGCAGCATCCTCATCGACGGACGCGACGTGGCCGGCTGGAGCCTGCCGGAGCTGCGGGCGGCGATCGGATACGTCGAGCAGGACGCGCCGGTGCTCTCCGGGTCCCTGCGGGACAACCTGCTCCTCGGCGCGCCCGACGCCGCCGAGGAGGACCTGCGGCGGGTGCTGGACATCGCACGCCTGGAAGGGCTGGTGGCCCAGCTCCCCGACGGTCTGGACACGCTGGTCGGGCACCGCGGCACGAAGCTGTCCGGCGGTGAGCGCCAGCGTGTGGCCATCGCCCGTGCGCTCCTGCGCCGCCCCCGGCTGCTGCTGCTCGACGAGGCCACCTCCCAACTCGACGCGGTCAACGAGGCGGCGCTGCGGGAGACGGTCGCGGAGGCGTCCCTCACGACCACGGTCCTGGTGGTCGCGCACCGGCTGTCCACGGTGACCCTGGCCGATCAGATCGTCGTCATCGACGGGGGCGTGGTGCAGGCCGTCGGCACCCACGCCGAGCTGGTGGCGGCGGACCCCCTCTACGCGGAGCTGGCCGCCACCCAGTTCCTCGCCGCGACCGGCTGAGAGCCGGCAGACCTCGGATCCCCCGTCCCCACCGCAGGAAGGCTTATCTTGATGACCGCGATCGATGCGAACCCGGTCGGCGCCGGGGCCAGCAGTCCCGACCTGGCGGCCACCGTGGGCGCCGAGCGGTGCCCGATGGGGCTGCCCGTCATCACCGCGCGGATGCTGGCCGCCGCCGACACGGTCCGTCGCATCCGGGAGGCCGGACCGGTTCACCGGGTCAACATGGGCGGCCGGGAGACCGGTCTGCTGCTCGCCGGGTACGACGCCGCGGCGAAGGCGCTGGCGGACCCACGGCTGATGGGCGAGCCCCCGCAGGCGCTGGCGGCGCGCGCCGGCCGGCGGACGGACGAGGACCTCCTCGACGAGGAGGATCTGTTCTTCCTCCCCGAGGAGCAGCACCGAAGGCTGCGGCGGATGATCACCCGTCAGCTCACCCACCGACGGGTCACGGCGCTGGCCGCCCGGATCCAGGGCGAGGTCGACGCGCTGCTGGACGCCGTGCCGACCGGTGCGCCGGTCGACGCCATCAGCTCCCTGGCCCGCCCGCTCCCGGTGGCCGTGCTCTGTGAGCTGCTCGGCGTCCCGCGCGACGGCCGCCGCTACATCCGCGACTACGTCTACGGGTGGATAGCCGAGCTGGGCGCGGCGACGCCGGTCACCAGGAGCGCGGGGCTCGCGCTGGCCGAGTACCTCAGGGCGCTGATCGCCGAGCGGCGCCGCACCCCCGGTGACGACCTCATCAGCGCGATGGCCCGGTCGGAGGGGGCGTCGACGTCGGAGGCGGATGTGCTGTCCGCCGTCCGCCTGCTGCTCGTGGCCGGGAACCGTCCCGTGACGACCCTGCTGGCCAGCGGCATCGCCACCCTGTTGCGGCCGCGGGACCGGTGGCAGCGGCTGGTCGAGGATCCGGGCCAGCTGGACGCCACGGTCGAGGAGTTGCTCCGGTTCGTCACGCCGGCCGCCCTGTCCTCCCGGTACGCGAGGACGGACACCGAGGTCGCCGGCGTCCCGGTGCCCGCGGGTACCGGCGTGCACTGCGCGATGCGGGCGGTCAACCGCGACCCCACCCGCTTCCCCGACCCGGACGTGTTCGACCCGCGACGGCCGGACAATCCCCACCTCGCCTTCGGCCTCGGCCGCAAGCACTGTCTCGGAGCGGCTCTGGCCCGGGCCGAGGCCCGGCTGACCATCGGGACCCTCGTCCGGCGGTTTCCCGGCCTGACGCTCGTCGAGGACGTCCACCCCAGCGTGTCGACGGCGGGCCACCGGCAGCTGCTGGTCCTGCTCGACCCGCACTCCGCGGCCTGACCGTCGACCGTTCCCGTCCGGACCACCCGAGGCCGCGACCCCCGTCCGACTCGCCCACCGCCTGCCAGGAGCGCCGCATGGAGATACCCGATCGTCCTCTCGAAATCATCTGGGACATCACCTACGCGTGCCCGCTGCGGTGCTTCCACTGCTACTCCGAGTCGGGACGGCGACCGAGCCGGCAGCTCAGCCGGCAGGACATGTTGCGCGTCGCGGACCGGATCATCGCGATGCGCCCGTACGGAATCTCCCTGGCCGGCGGGGAGCCGCTCCTGGTGGACGGGGTGTTCGAAGTCGCCGAACGGATGGTCGACGCGGGCATCAAGGTCGCGCTCTTCACCGGCGGCTGGTCCGTCCGCCCGGCGATGGTCGACGACATCGTGCGCCACTTCTTCCGGGTGAGCGTCAGCCTCGACGGCGCGACGGCCGAGGTCCACGACCGGATCCGGGGCCGGCGGGGTTCGTTCGACCGGGCGATGGCCACGCTTGAGCTGCTCGAGGAGAAGATCGGCAGGCTCCGCCGGGACGGCGGAGACCCGCCGAGCTTCGGAATCGACTGTGTCCTGGTGCGCAGCAACTTCCACCAGGCGGAGGACTTCTGCACCCGGATCGCGCCGCGCTTCACCGAGCTGAGCTTCGTCTCGCTCGGCGCGGTGGTGCCCGAGGGCCTGGCCAGCCGGCCCGGGGTCGCCGAGCACGAACTGCTGACCGACGAGCAGGTCGGGCTGCTCGGCAGCGCCGCGTTCGCCGAGCGACTGCGTTCCCTGGCGCCGCCGTCGGTCCAGGTGACCGCCACGGACAACCTGGCGCTGCAGATGCACCCGGACCGCATCCGCCGGGGCCAGTTCTTCCCGGCCCTGCAGGTCGAGCCCGACGGTGCGGCGCGCGCCATGCCGGCGTACGAGGGGACCGTCGGCAACCTGCTGACGGATCCACCGGCGGAGCTGTGGCGGCGGGCGGTCGAGCGCTGGCACGATCCGTTCGTGGTGGACACGCTGACCCCGGTGCGCACCATGCGCCAGTGGGCCGAGGCCACCCGTCGGATCGACCGTCACTTCGCCTCGCAGGCGGACCGGGCGCGCATCGAACGCCGCCCCGAATACCTACCCGCCCAGCCCTGACCGGCCGGTCGTGGGCCGGCCTGAACGGTGCGCGAGAAACCTGAGACGCGTTGATCTGGATCGGCGGTTGTCGTCGGATAAACGTCGCTTCCCACGCCCCGCGCTCGCCTTAGCATTTCCGCATGGGCAACGGACCTCCCCGTCTTTCACCGGAGCTGTCAGAGGCGGGGAACTCGGCGAAGTCCGCCACAATGGCTAGACTTGTGGGGCGATCGGGCGAAACGCGCATGCTGCGGGAGGCATGCATTCGAAGCGACGTGGTCAGGTGCGCCACATTCGTTCTGTACGGCGACCCCGGTATCGGTAAGACCGAAATGCTGCGGGAATTCGGTGAATTCGCCGCTGGTGTGGGCCTCCGCGTTTTCCGGGGGCGTGGCATCGGTGACGGCCGGCCGTTCGGGGCGGTACGCGACCTGGTCGAGGACTGCCTTCGCGCGGTCGGCGCGGCGGGGGCCGCCGGCCTGCGGCCGGCGCACGTCCGGGTCCTGCGCCGGCTGTCCCGGACCGCCGCCCTGCTGCTACCCGGACCGGATCCCGCGGTCGAGGAGCTGGCCGTCGAGCCCCGGCGGGTGCACGAGGCGGTGTGTGCCCTGCTGGAGGCCGTGAGCGCCGAGACGGCGGGGCTGGTCCTCCTCGACGACCTGCACCGAGCCGACGAGAACTCCGTCGACCTCTTCGAGCAACTGCTGCGCCGCCCGCGGAGAGGACGGCTCCTCGTCGGCGCGGCGCTGCGCCCCAGACAGGCACCCGCGCGGCTGTTGCGCGCCGTCGCCGAAGCCGAGCGGCGCGACGACGCCACGATCGTGGACCTGGCCCCGCTGCGCCCGGGCGACGCGGAGCAGCTGGTGGACTCGTGGGGGGTGCCGTCGCGGTGCCGGGAGGCGGTGCTCGCCGCCGGCGACGGCAACCCGCTGTACCTCACCGCGCTGGCCCTGGCCCACCGTGGCACCGAGCCGCCCGCCCTCCCGCCACCCGTACCGACCTGTCGGGACGCGCTGCTCCACCTGGAGCTGCCGCGCCCGGCGCACGCCGCGCTGTCGGCCGACTTCGACGGCCTGTCCGCGCGGCAGATCGTGGTCGCGTCCGCCGCGGCCCTCGCCGGGGAGCACTTCGACCCGGGCCTGGTCGCCACCGTCTGCCAGCTCACGCCCGGCGAGGTGTACGCCGTCCTCGACGCGCTGGTCGACCGCGATCTCATCCGACCGGTGGCGGGCGGCTTCCGGTACCGCCACCCACTCCTGCGGGTCGTGGCGTACGGTGCGGCGAGCCCGGTCTGGCGGCTCGACGCGCACCGCGCGGCCGAGGCCGTGCTGCGGGAACGTGGCGCCGCGCCCTCGGCGCGGGCCGCCCACGTCGAGCGCTACGCCGTGCCGGGCGAGCGGGAGGCGATCGACACCCTCGTCGCGGCGGCGTCCGCCACCGCCGAGACCGCGCCGGCCACCAGCGCCCACTGGCTGACGGTGGCGCTGCGCCTGCTGCCCGACGACCAGGACAGCTCCGCCCTCGAGCGGCAGCTGAAGATCCTGCGGGCCCGGTCCCTGGCGGTCGCCGGCCGGCTCCGGCTGAGCCGCGAGCTGCTGCACGACGTGCGTCGGTGCCTGCCGGCCGAAAGCTTCGAGCAGCGAATCGAGGTCGCCACGCTCGCCGCCCTGGTCGACCGACTGCTCGGCCGGCACGTCGAGGCCCGGGCTCGACTGGTTCGGCAGATCGAGGCCCTGCCCGACGGGCGTACCGCTGCGGCGGTGCGGCTCCGCCTGGAACTCGCCGCGACCTGGCTCTGCGATCGGGTGCCGGCGGACGGCCCGACCTGGGCCGACGAGACCCGGGACCTCGCCGCCGAGGCGGGCGATCCGGCCCTGCTGGCGGCGGCACTGGCGGTCAGCGTCGCCACCCGGGTGGCCGCCGAGGCGTTCACCGTCCAGACGTCCGCCCTCGCCGATGACGCCGCAGCGCACGTCGACGCCCTTCCCGACGGCGACCTGCGGTCCAACCTGGAGGTCATGTGGTTCATCAGTTGGGCGGAGATCGGCCTCGAACGGTTCGAGGCGGCCCAACGGCATCTGGCCCGGGGCCTGCAACTGGCCCGGGTCGGCGGCCAGAACCACCTCGCCACCCACCTGCTGTACGGGCAGGCCACCGTGTACGCGCTGCTGGGGCGCCTCGACGCGGCAGCCGAATGCGCGCGGGAGGCCCTGTCGGCGGCCGAGGTCACCGACAGTGAGACCCTCCGGACGCTCGCCCTGACCCAGACGGCCTGGATCGCCACCTGGCGGGGCCGGCTACCGGAGGCGGTCGCCGGCGCAACAGAGGCATTCCGGTGCGCCCAATCGGAGACGGGCTGGTACAGCAGGTTCGCACGGGTCACCCTCGCCTGCGCCCGACTGCACGCTGGTGAACCGGCGGAGTGCGCCGACCTGCTCGGGGCAGGGGCGGCGCACGACGTGGGCGAGCTGACCGTCGCCCGTAGCTTCTGGTACTACCTGCTCGCCGTCGCCGACGCCGAGCGGGGTGCCGCTGCCACCGCCCGCGGCTGGGCGGAGCGCGCGGAGCGCGCGGCGCCGCCGTCGCTGGCGCTGCCGAGGGCGTTCGCCCACCTCGCCCACGCCAGCGCGGTCGCCGGGGAGGACCCGGCGGCCGCGGCGGACGCCGCGCTCCGGGCGGCGGCCCTCCTCGAGCCGGCGGGAACCCGGCTGTACGCCGGGCGGGCGCACCTGTCCGCCGCGGTCGCCTTCGGCTCGGCGGGCCGGCTCGGGCCGGCCCGTGCGGCCTTCGCCAGGGCGCGGTCCCTGTTCGAACAGTGCGGCGCCGAGCTGTACCTGGCCGAGGCCGTCCGCGAGGAGCGGCGAATGAACTCGCGCCGCCCGCGGCAACGCGCCCGCGCCGCGACCGAGGGTGGTGTCGGGCGCCCGGACCAGCGCGCGTTGACCGACCGCGAACTCGAGGTCGCGCAGATGGTGACCACCGGGCTGACCAACGACCAGATAGCCCGCCGGCTGTTCCTCAGTCCCCGGACGATCGAGGCGCATCTGCACCGGATCTTCGCCAAGCTGGGGGTCAACAGTCGTACGGCCGTGGCGGCGATTCTCGCCGCCGGCATCCCGCCGGCCCCACGCCACGGGATGAGCATGGGGCCGGGCAAGCACAACGCCATGGGGCAGCTGGCCTAGTACTCCAGCCACACCGATGAAGCGCGAAACCGTTGGATGGCCACCCGGACCTCTCGTCGACGCCTGGCGTCCAGCTCCCGACCGGTGCCGGGCTGCCCGAGGGGCGGGCGCGGCTGCTCGGCCGGCACGGAGTCCGGGCGGGGTCACGCGAGGGTGTGATGACCCGCCTTGACGACCTGGTCGTACTCACTGCGCCGGGCGTCGTAGGCGGCCTCCAGGAACGTCTCCGAATCCGGTCCCACCGGCAGCCGCAGTGGCGGTGACTCCATCTGGCCGAGCCGCCAGACCACGTCCGCGAAGAGCTCGGGGGAGTTCACCTCAGCCTTGGTGTTCATGCTGCGCAGCGCGCCGAGCAGGCCGTCGCTGACCGGCGTGTAGTCCGCGATCCGGTGCTCCGGCATGACCAGGTTGGCGCTGTACCCGGTGGCGAAGCCGCCCGGCTGCAGGATGGTGACCTTCACCCCGAGGTGCCCGGCCTCGGCGGCCAGCGACTCGGCCGCTCCCTCCACCGCGAACTTGCTCGCGGTGTACGCGGCCAGCCCGGGGAAGGGAACCATGCCGGCGACCGAGCTGACGAAGACCGCGTGCCCGCGGCGCTGCGCGCGCCACACCGGCAGCACGGCCCGGGTGAGCCGCCACGGCCCGAACACGTTGGTGTCGAACTGCGCGGCGAGTTCCGCGTCCGTGACCTCCTCGAAGGTGCCGAACTGGCCGTAGGCGGCGTTGTTGACCAGGACGTCGACGCCGCCGAAGGCGTCCACCGCCCGCCCGACCGCCTCCGCGCACTGCGCCGGATCCCGTACGTCCAGGGCGGCGGCCAGCACGTTGCCCGGATGCCGGGCCACCAACCCGTCGAGGGTTTCCGGCCGTCGGGCCGTCGCCACCACCTGCTCTCCCTCGGCGGCGAGCCGGGCCGCGAGGGCCCGACCGAGTCCGCTCGAACACCCCGTGATCAACCAACGCTTCGCCATGGCTCTCGACCCGCCCAATCCGATGGGTTACCTGTCGAGAGCAGACTGTCAAGGCCGGTGGCGCGGGTGAAGAGGCTACGCCTGTCGCCAACCGGATCCGTCGGGAACCCGGCGCACGCACCGGACGCTCCGCCTCTGACATCCGTGCTCGCTCGACTGCCGCGCCCGCGCAGGTGCGGGTTCCGGGGCGCCTCGCCAACGGCCAGCACAGACGGCGCGGCGGCGGGGGAGGCGCGTCCGGCGCCGAGCTGGCGCGGCGGCGGACGGCGGTGCGACGTTCGGGCGCGGCCCCGGATTCGATGATCATCCACTGTGGGATCATGGCGGCTCATGTGCGCGATCCTCGCGCCACAGCACTTGGAGGTACGTGTGCGCGGATCAGCGCGACGACTGGCCATCTCGATTCTCTCCGCGACTGTTGCGGCGGTGACGCTCGCCTCGCCCGCTCAGGCCGCCACGAATCCGTACACCGCAGCGCAGGCGTGCAACAACGACTTCGGGGGCTCGTGGGCGTACGCCAGCGATGGCCACCGGTCGATCTACGCGTCGGACGGCACCAAGGTGGGCGACGTCTACCTGATGTACAACGGCGCCACCGGGTACAACTGTGTCGCCACCCTCAAGCGGGTGGCCGTTGGCTCGACCACCGGGGTTTCCGCGGGAATCCGGGTGGAGGGCGGGTCCTGGGTCTACGACTCTGGGAACTTCAAGTACTACGCCGCGATCCAGCGCTCCGCCGTGGACAAGTGTGTGATGTACAGCGGCGAGGTCATGTACTTCACCAGCTGGCAGCGCGCTGGCCGGGACAGCTGGGGCAACTGCGGCTGAGCTGTCCCTGGCCGAAGAGGCGGGGGCGGGAGCATCCCGCCCCCGACCCGTCGGGCGGCGCGGTTCAGCTCAGCTTGGAGTTGGTCACCGTGGGGTTGCGGGCGCCGAGGAAGAAGATGCCGGGGTAGCCGCGCGTCTCGAAGCCGCCGCTCGGGTTGCGGCGCAGGGTGGAGTTCGCGATCCGCATGGTGCCGGTACGGTCGTTGCTGACGAAGAAGACGGCCCCGCCACCCTCGTTCGCCCGGTTGCCCTCGATGATCGTGCCGGCGATGCGGACGGTGAACTCGTTGCCGTCGCAGTAGATCGCCCCGCCGCTGCCGCCGCCCGGCGTGCCGGCCCTGGCCGGGTTGGCCCCGGTGCCGACCGCCCGGTTGTCGCTGAGGACGCTGTTCAGCACCACCCAGGTGACGCCGATGCTGCTCAGCGCGCCGCCGTTGGCGCAGACGCCGCCGTCGAACGTGCTGCCCACGACGTACACCGGCTTGCTCTCGTGCTGGCTGAGCACCCGGATCGCCGCGCCGCCCAGGTCGGGGCCGGTCCGGTCGCAGCGGTTGCGGACGAAGCGCGAGTTGACCACCTTGAGCCGGCCGCCCCGGACGAAGATCGCCCCACCGCCGCCGCCCTCGGCCCGCTCGCCGGTGGAGTTGCCGTCGGCGAAGGTCAGGTTCTGCACGGTGAGCTGCGGGTGGTCCTGGTTCTGGCAGTGCGACGTGGTCCAGCCCTGCGCGCCGTCGCAGGTGTTCATGTAGAGGATCCGCCGCTGCCCCTGGCCGCTGAGGGTGACCTTGCCACCGCCGTCCAGCACCACCCTCGGGCCGTTGGCGTTGCGGACCTTGGCGGTTGCCGTCATCTTGATCGTCACCGGTTCCGGCCCGCAGTCGAAGGTGATGACGCCGCCGGCCGCGACCGCCTCGACCACCGCGGCCGAGGTGCAGCTGGCAGCGGTGCCGCTGCCGATCGTCCGGGTCGGCCTCGACGTGTCGACGGCCCGCGCCTCGGCCGGCACGTCCGCGCCGCCGTTCGGGTTGCCGGCCCTCAGCGTCCCGGCCTTCGTCGAGGGCTTCGGGCTGGCACTCGCGCCGGGCCCGCCGAGGCCGGAACGGGCCCCTGGCACCACCCCCGGGCCGGTCGTTCCGACGTCGCCGGCCGGCGCCGACGCGGCAACCGGGGCCGGCGGTGCGCCGCCGTCGGAGGCGCCCACACAGGCGGGCAGGCCCGCCCCGGCGACGGTCAGGGCGAGCACCGCGGCAAGTGACTTCACACGCACCCGGTGATGCTAGGAGCCACCCCGGCCGGTGGGCGAATCCACCGCACGGGCTTAACCCGCCGCTAAGGTCCGGCGCGGCTCAGCGCGACGACCGCGCCGCGTCGGGCGGGTCGGAAGCCGGTCGTGGCGGTGCGGGGTCAGTAAGCCGGGGCGCCGTGGCGGCCCGCGCCGGCCGCGAACCGCGCCGCCCCGGCCGCCGCGTCGGCGGCCAGCGAGTCCATCCCGTACGCCAGCTCGGTCGCCAGCGCCGCCGGCTCCGGCTGGCCGGCGCCGGCCAGCACGGCGGCCCGGTCGTTGCGCAGGCACGTCTGCGGGTGCCGGGCGATCTCGGCGGCCAGCCGCTCGGCCGCCGCGCGCGCCGCACCCGGCGGGACCAGCCGGTTCACCAGCCCCATCGCGTACGCCTCCTCGGCCGGCACCGGCCGGCCGGTCAGGATCAGGTCCATCGCCCGGCTCTCGCCGATCAACCGGGGCAGCCGGACCGTCCCCCCGTCGATCAGCGGCACCCCCCAGCGCCGGCAGAACACCCCGAGCACCGCGTCGGCCTCGGCCACCCGCAGGTCGCACCAGAGCGCCAGCTCCAGCCCACCGGCGACGGCATGGCCGGAGATCGCGGCGATCACCGGCTTGCCGAGCGCCATCCGGGTCGGGCCCATCGGGCCGTCCCCCTCCGGCTCCACCCGGTTGCCGCTCGGGGTGCCGATCGCCCTCAGGTCGGCCCCGGCGCAGAACGTGCCGCCGGCACCCCAGAGCACGGCCACGGCCGCGCCGGGGTCGGCGTCGAAGGCGCGGAACGCGTCGGCCAACGCCCGGGCCGTCGGCCCGTCGACCGCGTTGCGCGCCGCCGGCCGGTCCAGGATCACCGTGGTCACCGGCCCGTCGCGCTCGACCCGTACGCCCATCGGCACAGCATGCCCCCGGGTGCGGCGGTGCGCCAGAGGGCCGCCGGCACCGTGCCCGTACGGATCACGGCCGGGCCGGGCGCCACCCCGGCCTTCGGGCCCTCACCCGTCTCGTCTCGTCGCCCTACGCCACACCGCTGCCCCATCGGCAGTACTCCAGGATCTCACCGTGGTACTCGCAGACCTCGGCGCGCACCTTGTAGCCGTCGGCGAAGTAGTTTGTGGCCCACGAACGGCACTGGCCGTCGTTGGACGGATCACTGAACTCGTAGTAGACGTAGTCCGTGGGACCGTCGCCGTGCGGGTCCACTCCCTCGAGGAGTGCGTAGATCCCACGGTCGTCGGTCCTGTTGTCACACACGGTGATCTTCTCGTACGACGGATAGCCCTCCAGATCGGCGTCGAAGAACACCGCGCCGCTACCCGTCGTCGTGTAGAGCCAGTGGATGTTCGCGGGTGGCTCAGCGGCATTCGCCGGTGCGCCGGCCCCCACGAGAACGGCCGCCATCACGGCGGCGAGCAGGCTGAGTCGTCGTGCGAACCGCATCCGAGATCCTTCCTTCGTCACTTGCCGGCCGCGATCGATTGCTGACCGTTCAGACCGGGGCTTGCGTCGGTTCTCATCCAACCGGGCGAGCGCCCGATTCCCGCCCGCTCGGCGCCCGACGGAGGCACGGACGGCCAGTCGGGAGGGCAGCTCCGCCGGTACACCGATCTGCTCGAAGATCGTCCGGGCCTGGCGCCGGTGCGACTCGGCCAGCTCGGTCTTCCCCAACCGGTCGCAGGCGTGACCGAGGGTGAGCAGCGTCCGGGCCTGCTCGGGTCGCTGCCCGGACCGCTGCTGTGCCGCCAGCGCCCGGCGGCAGTGCTCCGGGCACCCCGCCGCGGCTGCGGGGGCGCGGCACGCCGCGCCGACGCGGCGGTGTGCCTGGGCGGCCAGGAGCGTGACAGCCTCGTTCACCCCGACGAATCACCGGACACCCCATCCGGATACCGGCGATGCCGGTCAGCCGCCCGCGCACGGTCGCGATGATCCGTCAGTCGGCGGCGGCCGGCCCGCCGGCGGCCTTCGCGGACGCCGTGGCGTCCGTCGGCGGGCCCGCCGCTCGGGCCGCCCGGCCGGCGAGCTCCCGCAGGTACGCCACCAACTCCGGCGGCTCGTGCACCTCGAACTCGCAGCCGAGCATCAGCAGCCGCCAGGCCGTCCACTCCAGGGTGTCGGTGTGGCCGGTCAGCCGGCAGCTGCCCGCGTCGACGGGTTGCAGGTCGTCGGGGGAGTCGCCGACCCGCCCGGCCAACCTCTCGATCGGCGCGTGCAGGGTCGCCACGGTCCGGTAGACCGGAGCCAGCTCCCGCAGCTTGCCCGTGACGTACGCGGCCGCGTCCGCCGCCGGCAGCTGCCGCGGCGCGGTACGCACTCCGATGGACGTCAGCTCCCCCATCCGGTCCACCCGGAAGAACCGCCAGTCGTCCCGGTCGTTGTCGTAGCCGACCAGGTACCACCGGCGCCCCGCCGACACCAGCCGGTGCGGCTCCACCCGGCGTTCGCCGGCCTCCCCGTCGCGCCGGCGGTACGGGAAGCGCAGCCGCTCCCGGTTGGCGATGGCCGTGGCCAGCGCGGTCAGCCGCTCCGGGGCGACGGTGGGCTGGTTCCAGGTCAGGAGCGGCTCGGTGGCCGCGCCGAGTGCCCCGACCTGGTGACGCAGCCTGACGGGCAGCACCTGCTCCAGCTTGGCCAGCGCCCGTACCGACGCCTCCTCGATGCCGGTCACCGCATGCCCGGCCGCGGTGCGCAGCCCCACCGCGATCGCCACCGCCTCCTCGTCGTCGAGCAGCAGCGGCGGCATGGCCCTGCCGGCGACCAGCCGGTACCCGCCGACCGCGCCCATCGTGGCGTGCACGGGGTAGCCCAGTTCGCGGAGCCGGTCCACGTCGCGGCGGACGGTGCGCAGGCTCACGCCGAGCCGCTGGGCCAGTTCGCTGCCCGGCCACTCGCGGGGGGTCTGCAGCAACGACAGCAGGGTGAGCAGCCGGCCCGGGGTAGCTGAGGACATGAGCCAAGGATGCCAGCCATGTGTGCCAGGATCTGACCTACATGGGCCCTAGCGTTCTTCGCATGACGCCATTCCGGATCGACATCCCGCAAGCCGACCTCGACGACCTGCTCGACAGGCTGACGCGCACCCGTTGGCCCCGGCAGTTGCCCGGCGACGGCTGGAGCCGGGGAGTGCCGGTCGGCTACCTGAGGGATCTGGTCGACCACTGGGCGGGCGGGTACGACTGGCGCGCACAGGAGGCACGGCTGAACGATTTTCCCCAGTTCGTCACCGGGATCGACGGGCTGGACGTGCACTTCCTGCACGCACGGTCCCCGGAGCCGGACGCGCTGCCGCTGATCCTCACCCACGGCTGGCCGAACTCCTTCGTCGAGTTCGTCGACCTGATCGGCGCGCTCACCGACCCTCGCGCGCACGGGGCCGACCCGGCGCACGCCTTTCACGTCGTGGTTCCGTCGGTGCCGGGCTTCGGGTTCTCCGAAGCCCCGCCGCGAACCGGGTTCACCGTCGACCGGGTGGCCCGGATGTGGGCCGAGTTGATGGCCCGCCTCGGCTACGAACGGTACGGCACCCAGGGCGGCGACCTGGGCGCCTACATCGCGCCGGCGGTGGCCGCCGTGGACCCGGAGCACGTCGTCGGCGTCCACATCGACGGCGGGTTCGGTTTCCCGACGGAGGCCGACGTGCCGGACATGAACGACGCCGAGCGCGCCGAATGGCAGATGATGCAGCAGTGGATGAGCGGCGGCGTGGACCATCACGCGCTGCTGCGGGCGGCGCCGCAGACCCTCGCGTACGCCTGGAACGACTCACCGGTCGGGTTGCTGGCCTGGCTGATCCACAAGTTCAAGGAGTTCAGCATCACGGTCGACACGCCCGAGCAGGCCATCGACCGGGACATGCTGCTGACCAACGCCTCGCTGTACTGGTTCACCGGCACGTCGGGTTCGTCCTCGTGGCCGATGTACGACCGGGTGACCCTGGCCGCGGACGGCGGCTTCGCCTGGCCGAAGGGGCAGAACCGGGTGCCGTCCGGCGTCTACGGGGGCGGTTCGGCCCTGATGCGCCGCCTCGCGGAGCGGGACAACAAGATCGTTCACTGGCCGGAGGGCAACCCCGGTGGACACTTCGTGGCGATGGAGGTGCCGCACGTCCACGCGGCCGACATCCGGGCGTTCTTCGCGACGGTGCGGTGACGAGTCTGGCGCGGGCACAGGTGTGCGCCGGGCAAGGCAACCCGCCGATGCCGCCTCGCCGGTGGCGGGAGGACCGGGTGTGCGGGGCGGCTCGACGGGGTACGGCATGCGGGTGAGCGACTACCCCGACATCGACACGGACAGACTGCGGCTGCGCCAGTTCCGCGCCGAGGATCTCGCCGCCCATCGCGCCGTGGTCGATGACGACCCCGCCGTGACCTGGGCCCACCAACGCCGTCCGCTCGCCGCGAGCCTGCGCAGCTGGGCCAACCGTATCGACGGCTGGCAGCGCGACGGGTTCGGCATGTGGATCGTCGAGGTCCTTGCCACCGGTGACGTGATCGGCCACTGCGGTCTGCAGCGGATGGAAGAACAGGACGAGGTCGAACTCGGCTACTACCTCGGCCGCGCGGCGTGGGGCCAGGGCTACGCCACCGAGGCGGCACGCGCCTGCCTGGCGTACGGGTTCGACCACTGCGGGTTGTCGTCCATCGTCGCGGTCGTGCGCCACGAGAACACGGCTTCCCGCCACGTGCTGCACAAGGTGGGCATGCGTCCGGAACGCGACGGCACCTTCTACGGTGCCGACGCCACGCTGTTCCGGATCACTCCCGGCGACCTTCGCCGGTGAGCCTCTCCGACTACGCCGGCTCCTGACCGGCGCGGTCGTAGGTCAGGAACAGCGCGCCGCTGCCGAGGACGGTGTGCTCCGCCAGCTTCCAGGTGCGCGGCTCGAAGACGGCGTCGCGGCCGAACAGCGGGATGCCGGCGCCGATGGTCAACGGGGCCAGCTTGACGATGAGCCGGTCGATCTCGGGATAGAGGGCGCCGGCCAGGGCGCCACCGCCGATCACCCAGATGTCCTTGCCGTCCTGCTGCTTGAGCGCGCGTACGGTGGCGATCGGGTCACCGGAGACCACCTCGACGGCCGGGTCCGGGCTCTCGGCGAGCGTGCGTGAGAACACCAGGTGGCGCAGGTGCGGGTACGCGTCGGTGATGCCGGCGTCCAGCCCGATGTCGTAGGAGTGGCGCCCCTCCAGGACGGTGTCGAACCGGGTGCCCTCGGCGGTGACGCCGAGCGCCTGCCGGGCCGGCGCCGGCAGGGTCTCCGGGTACTCGGTGACGAGGTGCCCCAGGTAGTCCTCCGGGATCGGCCAGAACCCGCCCGGACCCGTGGGGTCCGCGCCGTCGGGCCCGGCGATGAACCCGTCCAGGGTGGTGGCGATGTAGTAGACGAGCTTGCGCACGAACGTCTCCCTGCTGAAGGTGTCGGATGGTGGGCGGCGATGGCGCGGGAGCGTTCCGGCACGTGCACCGCTGTCGGATCTCCCTGATCGGCGGCGGTCGCCCAGGCGCCTCGCGCACCCCGCGGAGGATAGCGATCCTCATGATCAGGTGGTGATCGCCGTCAGGGGCTCGTGAGGATGACGAGTTGCTGGGTCGCTCGGGTCATCGCCACATAGCGGTCGACCGCCCCTTCGACGCCCTCGCCGAATGCCTCCGGGTCGACGAGGACGACCAGGTCGAACTCGAGCCCCTTCGACAGCTCCGGGGTCAGCGACCGGACGCGGGGCGTCGGTCGGAATGTGGGATCGCCGATGACGCAGGCGGTCCCGTCGACGTGCGCGGCGAGCCAGGTGTCGAGGATGGAGCGCAGATCGGAGACGGATCCGTGTAGGACGGGGACCCCGCCGCTGCGGATGGAGGTCGGCACGTTGGCGTCCGGAAGCGCGGCCCGGATGACCGGCTCGGCTTCCGCCATGACCTCTTCCGGCGTGCGGTAGTTGATGCTCAGGGAGGCCATCGCGATCCGGTCGAGCCCGATCCGCTCGAGCCGTTCCCGCCACGACTCCGTGAACCCGTGCCGGGCCTGGGCGCGGTCCCCGACGATGGTGAAGCTGCGGGACGGGCAGCGGAGCAGCAACATCTGCCACTCCGCGTCGGTCAGCTCCTGAGCCTCGTCCACGACGATGTGCGCGAACGGGCCGGCGAGCCGGTCCGGCTCGGCGCTGGGCAGTGCGGCCCCGTCGACCAGGGCATCCTGAAGATCCAGTTGGCGCAGGCTCGACAGCACCCCTTCGCCGTCGTCGTAGGCGTGGGCCTCGATCAGCTCGTCGACGACCGTGGCCATGCGTTCCCGTTCGACGGCGACGGTGGCGTCGTGCCGGCGGTTGCGCCGTGACGCCTCCGGATCGCCGAGCCGCTGCCGTGCCGCGTCCAGGTACGGCAGGTCGGACACCGTCCAGGCCCGGACGTCGCCGCGCTGTAGCTTCCGGATCTCGTCGGGGCTGAGCCACGGAGCGCACCTGCGCAGGTAGGCGGGCACCGACCACAGGTCTCCGACGAGGTCGGTCGCTTCGAGCAGCGGCCAGGCCCGGTTGAAGGTCGTGCGCAGTTCCCTGTTCTGCAGCAGCGACCTGCGGACCAGGTCCTCCGGCTCGTCGCCGTCGTACTTCTCCATCAGGATCGTGAGCAGTTCCGCCCAGATCTCGTCACGCGCCTCGTTGTGCGGGGTGCCGGGCCCCGCCGCCTCGAACGCCTGGGCCCAATCGTCGGCGCTCAACCAGATGTCGGACTCGCCCGTCGTGACGGTCATCGGTTTGGCCGGCGGCTCCTCGTAGAACCTGACGGCCGCCTCGATCGCCTTGACCAGGTTCGCGGACGACTTCAGACGGGCCACGTCCGGGTCGGTCTCGACGGTGGCCGCGGCTCCCTCGGGCACGAGGTCGCGCAGGGTGCAGGTCTGCACGTCCTCCTCGCCGAGGCTGGGGAGCACGTCGGAGACGTAGGCCAGGTAGGGCTGGTGCGGACCGACGAACAGCACGCCACCCCGGCGGGGACCGAGACGCGGGTCGGCGTAGAGGAGGTAGGCGGTGCGGTGCAGAGCGACGACGGTCTTCCCCGTGCCCGGACCGCCGTCGACGACGAGAGCGCCGCGGGACTCCGCCCGGATGATGGCGTCCTGGTCGGCCTGGATGGTGCCGAGCACGTCCCGCATCCGGCTCGACCGGCTGCCGCCCAGGCTGGCGATGAACGCGGACTGGTCGTCGAGCGCGGCGTGCCCTTCGAACCCGTCCGCGGTGAACACCTCGTCCCAGTAGTCACTGATCCGGCCGCGGGTCCAGCGGTACCTGCGGCGGCTCGCCAGACCCATCGGGTTGGCATGGGTCGCTCCGAAGAACGGCTCCGCCGCGGGGGAGCGCCAGTCGAGCAACAGCCGACGACCCGCGCTGTCCGTGAGGCCCCGTCGTCCGACGTACACGGGCTCGGGGTTGTCCGCGCTGACCATGCGTCCGATGCACAGGTCCAGGCCGAAGCGACGCAGTGCGCGCAGGCGAGCGGTCAGCCGGCGTACCTCCTCGTCCCGGTCCACCGCCTGCCGGCCCTTGCCGCCGGGCGCCCTGCGCGCGGCATCGAGGCGGTTGGACAGGTCCGCGGACAACTGTTCGAGGCTCTCCGCGAGGGCCGCGAAGTGCCGCTCGTCGCGGGCGATCAACGTCGGATCGGCCTTGGGGGAGAGGTGGTCGGGAAGGTCAAAAACGCTTTCCGTCAAATTCAATTCATCAATTCCGTTCTAAGTCGCTTGCAACCATTGCGCGGCGAGGCGTCTGCGCCGCGGCCCGGCGGCCGTGACGGGCAACGTCCGCTGACGCTGACGTGGACCCCGTTGCCGCCGCCGGTTCAGGTCGCCGCGGTTCGCCGGCTCTGGCGTCCCCGGTCCTGGCCCGACGTCTCGCGCGGTTCACGCGGGCACCCGCGGCCCTTGCCGGGGGCTGACCGGGTCGAGCAGCAGTGCCGCGGTCACCGCTGCTCCGTCGGTGCGGATCGTGCCGGCCGCGGCGTTCGCCCGTACGCGGGTTTCGGCGGTCAGGGCCGCCCCGAGCGGGGACCCGACGCCCGTCGGCGCGCGCACCCGGACCTCCGCGCCGAGTTCCCGCAACCGCACCGCCGGCCCCACCGGCGGTTCGACGACCCCGCGCGGCCCACACGTCGACAACAACGCACGCATTTGTGAGTTCCATTTCTGCAGGATCCTGGCCTCGGCGGACGATTTTGCGGCATGACCCGGGTCTTGCCGCAAGGCCCCCGCTGCGCTATATTCTGAAAATGGAAAGGAGCGAATGGGCTCTTTCCATTGTCCGTCCGCTGGACGGACACTCTCATTTCTCGCAGAGCCGTGGCGCGTCGCGTGCGGCGGTCTCCACTCGGCGGAGCTGCCCCGCAGGCCCCGGTAGCGATCCGCCGTCAACGTCCGGAACCCCAAGGACTCACGCCGGTGCGCGCCCTGACCGGTCTATTACGATCCCCCGGTGCGGATCTTCACCTACCGCCGCGCGCTTCTGGCCCTGATGCCGGTGCTGCTCGTACCGACGGCGTGCACCGCGGACCCGGCCACCGAGGCGCGGCCCCACGCCTCCGCACCCGCCCTGCCGGGTGCGGCCGTCGGGGCCGGTACGCCCGCCGCGCGGGAGGGAATCTTCGACGTGAGCCGGACCAACGACGCGCGGTTCCGGGTTGTCGTCGACGCCGTCCTGCGCGACACCGCACGCACCGTGCTGCGGGTCACCGTGACCAACCTGGAGTCGACCGGGCAACTGGGCCTCGACCGGTTCGGCGACTCGGGCTCCGACTACTCGTTCGGCGGGTTTAAGCTGCTCGATCCGGTGGGCGGACGGCTGTACCACGGTTACCGGGAGCGGGGGGTGGACGGGCTGGGCTTCGGCAGCCGGCTCAGGGGCGTCACGCTCCAGCCCGGTGTGCACTACTCAGCGGTGGTCTACTTCCCGCCGTTGCCGGCGACCGTCACGGCGGTGACCGTGTTGTCTCCAGGAACCACCGGCGAGTTCACCGGCGTACCGGTCACGAACGGCAGCCATACCGCCAAGCCGGCGGCCAGCGACGGCGCCCCCGCCGGCCAGGAGCTCATGGCGCTGAACGCGCCCAGGCCCGCCGGCTCCGTCGTCGAGCTGCCGGCGGTGGAGCCGGCGGCCGACGCGTGGAGCCTCGCCGCCGCCGTGTACGGGCCCAGCGCCGGCGTGGACCGGGAGACCCTCACCTCGGCCGAGCAGCGGTCGGTGGCGCTTCGCTCCGACATCCTGTTCCCCTTCGGGAAGGCCTCGCTGACCGCGGAGGCGCACACGCTGATCAGGTCCGCCGCCGAGGACATCGCCGCCAGGGCCGCGCCGGACCAGGCGATCACCGTGGTGGGGCACACCGACGGCATCGGCTCGAACACCGACAACCTCGCGCTCTCGCAGCGGCGAGCCCGCTCGGTCGTCGCCGCGCTGCGTACCGCACTGGGAGACGACCGAAGGTTCACGGTCACCGGCAAGGGCGAGACCGAGCCCCTCGCCGACGAGCGGAACGCCGACGGCTCCGACAACCCCGCCGGCCGGGCCCGTAACCGTCGCGTCGAGATCAGCTACCCGCCCGCCGCCACCGCCGTCACACCGCAGCCGAGCGCCCCGGGTTCCGCCGCCCCGCCGGCCGCGGAGGCACCGGTGGTCGCCGAGCGCGACGGCACGTCGGACAGCCGCAGTGACTCGGCCGGACCGGTACGCTTCCACCTCACCGTGCGCCCGTTCCACCGTGACGGCGACTACCTGGTGGCGGTCTTCGACCTGACCAACACGTCCGGGACGAAGCTCGACACGCACTGGGGTTATTTCCGATCACCGACCCACCCCGGCCCGTCGTACGCATCGTTCGCCGTGGTGGATCCCGCGACCGGCACGGCGTACCGCACCGCGTACGTCACCGTCGACGGCGTCAGGCGTCACCTCGACGGGCGACCGCACAGTCTCACCAGCGCCGAGCCGCAGCGGGCCTACATGTACGTCCCGGCCCCACCTGCCGGGGTGACCGCGGTGACCTTCGACGCCGGCCCGTTCGGGAAGATCGAGAACGTCCCGATCCGCTGAACCCACCGTCCGTCGAGGCGGAGGTTGGTGCGGCCCGCGGTCGTGTCCGTACCGCGGGTGCGGGTGCTGCCGGCGCGCGGTACGCCGCTGAACGGCCGGCGACTACGGGACCAGCAGCGTGCCGGCGCCCTTGACCCGCCGCACGACGGGCGCGGTCTCCGCGCGCGACACGCCGGGAAGTGCGCCGATGCCGTTGGCGAGGTACTCGTACAGCTCGGTCAAGTCCTGACAGATCACGGACGCCGCGACGTTCGCCGGCCCGGTGGTGGCCGCGGCGTAGCCGATCTGCGGGTGGGTCGCGAGCGCGCGGGTGACGGCGGTCAGGGCGGCCGGGGCGACGGTGAGCCACAGCATCGCCTCGGCGGTGTAGCCGAACAGGGCGGGCTCGATCTCCACGTCGAAGTAGAGCACGTCGCTCCGGTGCAGTTGCGCGATGCGGCGTCGTACGGTCGTCTCCGACCAGCCGGTGGCGGCCGCCAGGGAGGGGTTGCTGGCGCGGCCGTCCTTGGCCAGCGCGGTGAGCAGGTGGTTGTCGGCGGTGGTGAGCGTGATCCGCTCGCCGGGCGGCGCGGCCGCCTCCGGCGCCGGACGTAGGGCGGCGACCTGGGCCGGTTCGAGCGCGGCGGTGCGGCCGGGCCAGCCGTTGGTGCCGGCTACGGCCCGCAGCATGCAGTGCGCGGTGACGGTCGTGATGCGCGGCGAGCGGGGCAGCTTCTGCAGCAGCAGTTCGCCCTCGGCGGTCTGCGCCCGGGTCCGGGTGATGCAGGTGATCTCGGTACCACCGGACAGGAGAGTGACCCAGGAGGTGTCGGCCCGGCGGGCCAGCGCGGTGGCCACCGGCACGGCGGCGTCGGGCGTGCACCGCATGCGCACCAGCCAGTCGACGTGGCCGAGTGCCGCGGCGTGGGGGAGCCCGACCACGCGCAGGGCGCCGGCTGAGCGCAGCCGCCGGTAGCGCCGGGCGATCGTGCGATCGGACGTGCCGAGCACGGCGGCGATCTGGCTGAACGGGGCGCGACCGTCGATCTGCAACGCGTGGGCGAGTTGGCGGTCGAGTTCGTCGAGCGTGAGTGGATCCACCGCCGAACCGTAGCAGCGCGTCGGATTCCGGCATCTTCGCGTGGGCGGACGCCGGCATGACGCGTCGGCGGGCACGCTTTCGAGTCATGCGCAAATGGTTGCCGTTGCTCGCGGTCTCGTTGAGCACATTCATGCTGCTGGTGGACCTGACGATCGTCAGCATCGCCGCGCCGGACCTCGCCGCCGAGCTGCACTCCTCGTTCGCCGCGCTGCAGTGGACCGTCGACCTGTACGTCCTGGTGCTGGCTGCTCTGCTCATGGCGGCCGGCTCGCTCTCCGACCGGCTCGGACAGCGGCGCGTCTTCGTCGCCGGTCTGGTCGTCTTCGCGGTCGCGTCGCTCGCCTGCGGGCTGGCGCCGAACATCGACGTACTCATCGCCGCCCGGGGCGTGCAGGGCCTCGGCGCGGCGGCGATGTACGCCACCAACGCCGCGCTGCTCGCCGCGGCCTACGCCGGCCGGGACCGCTCGGTGGCGTTCGGCGTGTGGGGCGCCGCCAACGGCGCCGCGGCCGCCGCCGGGCCGATCCTCGGCGGGGTGCTGACCGAGCACGTGGGCTGGCGGTCGATCTTCCTGGTCAACCTGCCGGTCGCCGCGGTGGCCGTGCTGTTCGCCCGAATGGCCCTACCCGACCGTCGGGGCACCGCCGCCGGGCGGCTCGACGTGCCCGGCGTGGCGAGCTTCACCGTCGCCGCGACGCTGGTCGTCTACGGCCTCATCCACGCCGGCGAAGCGGGCTGGGCCGACCCGGTGACGGTGGGCGCGCTGACCGCGGGCGTGGCGGCGACCCTGGTGTTCCTGCTGCTGGAGCGGCGCCGGGCCGACCCGATGCTGGACCTGGCGTTGTTCCGGCGACCGGCGTTCTCCGTGCTGATGATCGGCGCGGCGGCGCTGACCGCGGCGGCCTTCGCCAATCTGGTGTTCGTCTCGCTGTGGGCACAGTCGGTGCTCGGCCTCGGCGCGATGACGGCCGGGCTGGTGCTGGCCCCGATGGCGGTGGTCGCGTTCGTGGTGGCCGGCGCTGGCGGGCGGCTGCTGCACACCGTCGCACCACGGCACAGCATCGGGTGGGGCCTGCTGCTCGTCGCCGCGGGCACCGCGCTGTGCACGATGGTCGGCCCGGACTCCGGCTGGGGCGCGCTCGTGCCCGGACTGTGCGTGACCGGCATCGGCGTGGGCTTGAGCACGCCGGTGCTGGCCTCCGCGGCGCTGAGCGTGGTGCCGCCGGACCGCGTCGGCATGGCCAACGGCGCGTCGAACACCTTCCGGCAACTCGGCTACGCCCTGGCGCTGCCCGTCTTCGCCACCGTGGTGACCAGTCAGGCCGGCGACGTCCTGACCCGCGCCGGGGCCGTCGCCGGGCCGCAGGCGGCGGCCAAGCAGCTCACCAGCGGCGGGTACCAGGAACTCCTCGGACACGTACCCGCCTCGGTGCTGCGCGCGGCCTACGCCGCGGGTCTGGACCGGATCTTCCTGATCAGCGCCGTCCTGGCCGCGGTCGCCGGGGTGGCAGTCCTCGTGCTGCTACGTCCGTCAGCCAGTACGCAGGCGGCCGACGAGCCAGCCACCGCCGGGGTGGGCCGCGGCTGAACCGGTGCGCAGACGCCCGCGGGCCCGGGCTGTCCCGCGGGCGTCTGCGCGCCAACGGCAGGCGGCGCGCGCCGGACGGACCCAGCTCACCGCAGATGCGTACCGGGCGTGTGCCCGAAGGCTCGTCGGAAGACGTCGATGAAGGCGCTCGCGGACGCCCACCCGCAGCGCCGTGCCACGGTGGTGACCGGGGTGTCGTCGGCGAGCAGCAGGAGTGCGTGGTGCAGGCGCAGCTGGGTGCGCCACTGCGGGAAGCTCATGCCGAGCTCGGACCTGAACAGCCGGGTCAGCGTACGGTCGCTCGCGCCGACCTCGCGGCCCAGTGCGGCCAGCGTGCGTCCGTCCGCCGGGTCGGCGCGCAGGAGCGCGCAGAGCGCGGCGAGCCGGGCGTCGGTGGGATTCGGCAGGTGGAGGGGCTGCTGCGGCGAGATGCGGAGCTGGTCGAGCAGGACCCCGCGCAGCCGTTCACGCTCCGGGCTGTCGTCGTCCGGGTGGCGGGTGTAGGCCAGGATCAGCTCGCGCAGCAGTGGACCCACGCTGAGCACGGTGGGCCGGTCGAGCGTCAACGGGTTCTCCTCCGCGGGCAGACCGACCAGGTGCAGCTCGGACCTGCCGTGGGCCTGGTGTGCGTGGACGGTCCCGGCGGGGATCCAGATCGCCCGGGTCGCGGGCGCCACCCAGGAGCCCGCGTCCGTGTCGATCGTGAGCACGCCCCGGCCGGCGTAGACGATCTGGTGGTCGTCGTGCCGGTGAGGGGTGATGCGAGCTCCGGCGGCCAACCACTGGGCCCGGGTCGGGGCGACGGCGACGTGGCGGGTTCCAGGCATTGGTTGGCACTTTATCGGAAGCGCGACAGTTCGCCGGCTGGCCAGGATGGCGACGTGCGAAAGAGCAGATCGATCGCCCTGCTGTCGGCGGGGCACGCGTGTGTGGACGTCTACCAGGGTGCGGTGGCCGCGTTGGTGCCGTTCTTCATCGCGGAGCGGTCGTACACGTACGCCGCTGCCTCGGGCGTCGTGCTGGCCGCCTCGTTGCTGTCCTCGCTCGCGCAGCCGCTGTTCGGCGCGCTGACCGACCGGTGGGCGATGCCGTGGCTGCTGCCGGTCAGCACCGTGCTGGCCGGGATCGGCATCGCCCTCGGCGGCGTCAGTGGTTCGTACCCGTTGACGCTGGTGTTCATCGCCATCGCCGGCATCGGTGTGGCCGCCTACCATCCCGAGTCGGCCCGCCTCGCCCGCCAGGCCAGCCGCGGCAGTCACACCGCGATGGGCTGGTTCTCCCTCGGCGGGAACCTCGGCTTCGCCTGTGCGCCGCTCATGGTCACCGTGGTCGTGGCAGGGGGCGGCCTGAGGCTGACTCCCGTGCTCGTCATTCCCGCCCTGGTCGGGGCCGCGCTGTGCGTGCCGGTGCTACGCGCACTGCATGCCGGGTCCGGCTCCCGCGCCGTGGCCCGGGCGGGCGAGGACGACCTCAGGTCGTTCGCGGTCCTGTTGCTGGCCCTGATGTGCCGATCCGTCGTCTTCATCGGCTTCAGTACCTTCATCTCCCTCTACGCCCGGGAGCGCACCGGCGGCGGCGCCGCGGCCGGTGCCGTCGCGCTCTTCCTGCTCTACCTCGGCGGCGCGGTCGGCACCGTGCTCGGCGGTCGGCTGGCCGACCGACGGGACCGGGTCACCGTCGTCCGCGGGTCCTGTCTCCTGACGCTGCTCGCCGCCACCGGGGTGGTCTTCGTACCCGGGCCGGCCCTCTACCTCTTCGTGGCGCTCACCTCCGCCGGCCTCTACATCCCGTTCTCGCTGCAGGTCACGCTGGGCCAGGACTACCTGCCCAACCACGTCGGCACCGCCAGCGGAATCACGCTGGGTCTCACGATCAGCTTCGGCGGCCTGGCCAGCCCGCTCATCGGCGCACTCGCGGACGCCACGTCGCTGCGCACGGCACTCACGCCGCTGATCGCCCTGCCGGCCGTGGCCTGGCTGCTGGTCCGACTCCTCGCCGAACCAGCGGCACCACGCCTCACCGACCCGGCGCCCTAGCCGCACCGCCCAGGATGGTCTGCCGCTCCCCGTGCCGGTCGCTGGTCAGCGCCGCCCGCAACTCGGGGCGGCGCGTGGCTTCCAGGCGTAGCTCCAGCATGGCGAGATAACCGCTGCGGTCACGGCGCATGCGCTGCAGCAGGTCCTGCACCAGGCGGGTCACTGGTTGGCGGTCCCGTGGCGCCTGGGAGGTCTGTTGTGGATCTGCGCGAGCCCACAGTTGGCCGGCGCGGCTGCCTGCCGCCGTCCCGACGGGCGCGTCGAGTGGTTACGGTGTACCGGATGATCACTCCCGCGCAGACGACGAACCGGCTGAACAAGGACATCGGCGCCGTGGTGCGGCCGCTGGGCTTCCGCGGCACCCGCGGGAGCTGGTCGGTCGTCACGACCGACGGCGTCGCGCAGGTCAACGTCGGACGGAGTGTGATGCGCAGCGCCCGCGGCGGCACGATCTTCGTCAGCGTGGGCATCGGTGTGGTGCCGGTCGCGTGGTGGGAATACGTCAACTGGCGCGCCGCCCGCTGGGGCCAGCCTCCGATCCCGTTGGACGGAAACGCTGTCTCCTACCGGATCGGGTTCGTCGAGACCCGCCAGTGCCCGGAGGGCAGCTACCACCACCTGCGCCTGGACCCCGGCAGGTACCCGGCGACGGTGACGACGACCGAGGAGCTCGACCACGCCGCGGCGCTGCTGGTCGGTGCGGCCGAGAAGCTCGCCCACACCGCGCTCGACCTGCTCCGGCCGGGCCGTTACCTCGAGGCGCTGCGTGGCATACGCGATTTCGGGGGCGCGATGTGGGAGCCGCTGGTGGTGCTGCTCGCCGAGGGCGGCCCGTCGGCCGATCTCGATGCGGCGATCGAGGACATGCGTGCCGACTACGCCAACTACGGCTTCGGCCAACCCGACATGGAGGTCGAGTACGCCCGCCTGCGTGCCGCCGCGGCGGTGTGAGCGAGGCCGACCCTCGGAGCGTCCGTACTGATGTGATCTAGGTCACCGCTGTCCTTCCCGTCGGGCCCCCATCCGGGCGTCCGAAGTGGATTCTCGCCGCCCGGACCTGCGGCTCCGGCAGGTCCCGGCCCCGGCGTCCCGCCGGCCCCGCCCTGCGCGCCCATCGCCGCCCCGCCGACGGATCTCTGTCGTGTCGGTCACTACTGTTAGCGTGCCCTCGTTGTTGATCACGGCCGATTCCTCACGAAATCTGGCTGTTCTGCCACTGCGGAGGGTGTTCCTGATGGGCTGGCTACCGGTGGGGGACTCGTACGAGATCTCTCTCGTGGACGGAAAGGTGGCGGCCCGGTCCACCGGCCCACGGGCCGGCCGCCGTCCACTGAAGACTCTGCCGAAGGTGCTGCGCGACAACCCCGAGGTGGAGCGGCTGCGCCAGCTTGCCCAGTGGCTGGATCGGCACGCCGCCGAATGCCTGGCCCGGGTCGACGCCTGGGTGGTGTCCTCGCTGCCGGTGCCGACCGGGCTGCTGGCCCGGGTCTGGCCGGACCCGTCCTGGCGGGACGCGCTGCGCGACCTGGTGGTGCTCGGGGACGACCCGGCGGAGCCGGGCTTCCTGCGGGACGTCACCGCCACCGGCGACCTGCGCGTGGTCAACCTCGACGGGGAGACCGTCCGGCTCTCGCCGGCCAGCGCCACGCTGCCCCACCCGGTGCGCCTGCCCGACCTGGCCGAGCTGCGCGAGTTCGCCGACGAACTGGACGTCAGCCAGCGGATCGAGCAACTGCACCGGGGCACCTGGCGCAAACCCGACAGCCTGAAGGAACGCGACACCACGATCACCGACTTCCGCGGCACCACGGTTCCCAACCGGCTGGCCGCCCGGGCCGCGACACTCGGCTTCCGGGTCACCGGCTCCCAGGTCACGTGCCGGGTCTGGGAGGCCGGCCGCACGGTCGAGGCCGCCATGTGGTTCGACGAGGACTACTGGGACTCCGAGGCGACCCTGGGCACCCTCTCCTGGTCGGTGGTGGACGGACCGACGCTGCGGTTGACCGAGGTCGGGCCGGTGGCCTGGTCGGAAGGAATGCGGATGGCGACGGCCCTGTCCGGCGCCGTTACCGGAATGGGGAAGAAGGCGTGACCGGGATGACGACGACGGCCGGCGAGGACTCGGTCGAGAGCCTGCTGAGCGCCGGTGCGGTGCTGCCCACCGACACCGCCGGGGCCGGCGACCGGGCGGTTCCCCTCACCGCCCGCACCTACCGGCACCCGATCCTCGACGACCGGCCGGTGGTTCGCCTGGTCGACGCCGCCCTGGGCGAGGGCGAGGACATGGCCGTCGGGTTCCTCGGCCTGGCGCCGGGTGCCGAGCCGGCCGTCGTCGGGCTGGGCCCCCGCCGCCCGTTGGCCTTCCCGGAGTGGGTGCTGGTACACCACCCGGCGGACGGCCGGCACGCGTTGGCGCTGGTGCCGGAGTTGCAGAAGCTGGCCAAGCAGGTGCGGTCGCGGCCGAAGGCCGCCCTGGACGGGCACCAGGCCATCGCCGACCGGCTCGCCCGTACGCTGCCGCACTTCCTGCCGACGTTCTTCGAGCAGGCGGCGCGGGTGTTCCTGGCCGCCGGGCAGGACACCTACGCGCTCCAGCTGTTCAACAAGGCGCGCAAGGCGGAGGCGCAGCACGGCCTGCCGGTCGACCCGGACCGGCTCGACGAGGTCTACGCGGAGTTCACGGCGGCCAAGGTGGTCTCCGCGACCGCGTTGGCCGCGTACGCGAAGGGGCTGTCCGCCCAGTTGCCGGCCGACGAGGCGCTGGACCGGTTCTGCCGGCTGGCGCTGCGGGCCTCGGCCGCCGGGGTGGTTCCGTCCACGCAGTCGGCCAACGCGGTGAACCGGCTGGTCCGGGCCGCCACCAAGGCCGCCGGTAAGGCCGGCGCCGCCGCCGTCGTAGACCGCGAGGCGGCCTACCTGACCGAGCTGCTCCGGCTGCCGGTGGTCGCCGAGGCGCCGGCCGGCTGGTGGAAGGCGCATCTGCCCGCGGTGACGGCGCTGGCCGGCCGGGATCCGGCGATCCGCGGCAGCCTGCTCGACCTGATGCCCGCCGACCGGGACGACCTGGTGGCGTGGCTGGCACTGTTGACCGACACCGGCGCGCTCGCCGGCCTGACCGATCCGGACGTGCCGGACGCGGCCCGGCCGCAGGACGGCGTCGTCGGCTGGCTGCGCCGCTTCGTGAACCGGGCGCACTCCGGCTACCACCGTCGCCCGCTGCCGCAGCTCTACCCGCTCGTCGAGCGGATGGCCGACCGGCTGCGCGCCGAACTGGCCGACAGCGGCGAGACCCTCACCGTCCACGAGGACCTCGACCTGCTCGACCTGCTGCTCGCCCTCGACGTGCCGGCGACCCCGCCGAAGGAGCGCGAAACCCTCGACCTGGCGCGGTGGGCCGGGGCCGGGGGAGAGCGGGACCTGCTCGCCGTCGCCGGCGACGACCGGTTCACCGCGGCCCTGCGCCGGGGCCTCGGCCAGCTCAACGACAACCACTCCGCCCTGCGCCGGATGGCCGGGACGCCGGGCATCCGGCCGCTGCTCACCGACTGGCTGCGGGCGCGGCTCCGCGACCGGTTCGCCGCCGGCCTGCCCCACCTGCCCGAGGCGGTGGACTGGCTGGGCAGGCTCCCGATCGAGGCGCTGCGCCTGGTGTCCGACGAACTCCTCCGGCCAGGCGACGCCGGGACGGGCGGCGACCTCGGGCAGGGCCTCGGCGTCGACCTCGCCGACCGCGTCACCCGCAGCCTGCGCGGCGGGCTCCTCGACGAGCTGGGCTGGCCGGACTGGGAGCTGGCCTGGCAGGAGGTGACCGGCGGAGACCGCCGGGTCGAGATCGTCCAGGCGGAGGCCTGGCCGTACGTGATCCTGGGCGGGCCGACCACGGTTCGCGTGATCGGCGCCGAGGGCATAGTGCTCCGCCACGACCTGCGCATCCCGGCCGGCGACATGTACGGTCAGCCCGGCTACCACTACGTCGACGGCCGACTGCTGGTCTACTGGCGTTCCCAGGCGCTCGGCTACGACCTGCGCGGCTACTGGCACACCTCGCCCGGCGAACCGCAGCACATGCAGGGCTCCTCCCGCGGCAGTCAGCCGCGCTCCAACGAGATCACCCTGCCGCTGGCGGGTGGCGGGCGGACCACCGGCGCCGGCGTGCTGCACGTCGGTGACACCGCTGTGCCGTCCGAACTGCCGGTCATCACCGACGGCACCTCCTACTGGGTCTACCGCCACAACACCGATGACGGCAGCTACGGCTGGCACGAGTACGACCCGGTCAGCAACACCCACGGGCGGCGCAGCCTGCCCCGGTTCCTGGCCGACCTCCCGGTCGGCGCGAGCCGCCTGCAGGAGTCGGCCAGCTGGCTGCGGCCGGCCCTGTCCGACCGGGCCACGCCGGCCGCCGTGCCGGTGGACGGCCTGCTCGGCTGGCGGGTGGTCACGCTGCCGGACGGCTCGGTACGCGGCGAGGACCTGGCCGGTCGTACCGTCACCGTGGCCGCCGGGCAGGAACCGATCGCGGCGTTGGTGCTGCCCGGCGACGACCGGCCCCGGGCCGTTCTCAAGGGGTTCGTCCTGGTCGACCCGGACGGGATGGTGACGGCCGCTGCCGGCCCGCCGTCCAGCCGGGAGTACACCGCTGGCGCGGTTCCGCTGCCGGCACAGAAGTTCCTCGGCAACATGCTGCCCCGTGACCCGGTCGGCTCCGCCACCCTGCGCCGGGTGGACCGGGACACCGCCGCCGCGCTGCTCAAGGTCGCCGTCGACGAACGCCGCGCCGACCTGGCCGAGAAGGCCGCGCGGGCGGCGACCCGAACCGGGCTGACCGCGGCCACGCAGGCCATCACCGGCCTTCCCGTCGCCGTCCCGGCGTCCATGGTCGGCGTACCGGCCGGCGCCTCCGGCACCGGACCGTCCGGCACCGACGAGGACGACAGGGACGCGTTGGTCGAGCTGGTCCGCTCGACGTTGCCGGCGGTCAGCAGCGACGCCGTGCTGGCCGGGGTGGCGGGGGTGCTGCGGCTGGCCGCCCGGGTGCGCACCGACCTGGACGCGGTGGCCGAGCGGCTCACCAGGTCGTTGTCCGCGCCGAAGGCGGTGGTGCCGGCGGTAACGGCGACCGGACCCACCGACGAGCAGCTCAACCTGGCGCTGGACGGTCTACGTGGATCAACGTACGGGGCAGTCTCCTCGGTCCGCGCCTTCAGCCAGTTCCAGGCGTTCGCCGCCCAGCGGTCCGCCGCGACCGGGAGCGCAGCCGCCGTACGGCTGCACATCGACGGACCGTCGCTGTCGGGCTCGCTGGACTGGTGGTCCCTGCTCGGCGGTGTCGCGGCCGTCGCCTACCGGGCCGTTGCGGCGGTCACCCCGGACGATCACCGGGAGACGCTGCGCGCCCTGCTCACGGAGCTGGACCGGCTCGACCTGAGCGCGGCGGCCGAACCGGCCCGGTGGCGCTGGTTCGAGCTGCACCTGCTCGACGACGACCTGAACGGCCCCGACGGCAGGCGCCGGTCGCCCCGGCCGGGCATCCTGCCGTTGCCCGACGGGGCGTTCATCGCGGTCCTCCACTCCGGCGGCACGACCACCGGCTACTCCCTCGACGCGCTGTACCACGACCCGGCGGGCGCGTTCGCCGTGCCCGAGCCGTACACGGTGCGGTCCTCGGCGCCGGTCGGTGACGAACGGCCGGCCGGCTGGCTGGCCGGTTTCCTCGCCGAGTGGGCGGCGCGCGGCCCGCTGCCCTGGCGGCCGGAGGCGGCCGAGCGGTTCGCCGAGCTGACCGGCGTCACCCCGACCGCCGCGAAGCTGGTGCTGGCCGGCCTGCCGTACGCCGACTCGGCGAACACCGTGCCGGCCGAGCTGCGCAAGGCGCTCGGGGTCAAGCAGGTCGGTGAGGTCAAGCTGGCCTTCGGGATACTGCGCGAGGCCCGCCCGAAGGTGCGACGGGCCGTGCTCTCGGCGCTGCTGCCCGACGACCCGGCCCGGCTGTGGACCGACGGTCCGGACGTGGCCGCCGCCGCGGCGGCCTGGAACGCCGCCCTGGGGCGCCGGGTGGCGGTGCCCGAACAGCTGCTCGCCGACGCGGTGCGCGCGGTCCGCACCGGCTGGGGGCCCGCGAAGGCGTTGCCGGCGCTGCTCGACCCGGCCCGTTCGGCCGAGCTGAGCACCGACCTCGCCTTCGAGATCAGGGGGGACCGGGCCCGGCAGGCCGACGGCCGGGCGGTGGGCTTCACCGGTGAGGTGCTGCGCTCCACGGTGGCCCTGGCCGCCTGGGTCGCCCACCACACGCCAGCCGGCGACCCGTCCCGAGCCGCGCTGCCGGCCGCGCTGGCCGCGATCCGGGACCGGCTGGCCAACCCCGGCCTGCTGCTCGACCTCGACCAGTACGTCTCCCTGCCCGCGTTCCGTCAGGTGGCGGGCACCCCGTCGGAGACCGGCCCCGGCTGGGAGCGGTACGGCGCGATCGTCCTGGCCACCCACGACAGCCAACCGTCGCCCGCGCTGCGGCCGGACCTGCTCGACGCCGACGGGACGGACCCGTACCTGCCGGCGCTGCGCCAGGACGCCGCCAAGCCGTACCCGACGGAGGTTGCGCTGCGCCTGGCCCGCGACCCGCGCTTCGCGGCGTTGCTCGGCGATCCGGGGGAGCCGCACGGCGACGCCCGGGCGGCGGACGGGACCTGGTGGCCGCAGGATCCGACCCGCTCGGTGCCCGACGTGGTCGCCGAGGTGGCCGGGGAACACGCTCTGGGCACCGACGCGGCGGCGGTCTACCTGATGCTGCTGGCCATGCCGGACCCGACCGACCGCAACACGGCGACGTGGACCGGCTGGAAGCCGGCCCGGCTGAAGGCGGCCCGCGCCGAACTGGCCGGCACCGACCTGGTCGTCGAGGCCAGCCGGTCCCGGGCCGGCCGGTCGCTGTTCCTGCCCGGCCCGTGGCTGGAGCGCGGCAGCGGGCAGGCGCCGATCGAGGGCTGGAAGGTCGCCCTGTTCGACCTCGCGCCCGACGGCACGGCCGGACTCGGCGTGACCGTGCCGTTCGAACCGGCCGCCGACCTCTACCGGCGGGCCTGGCGCCGCCTCCGCGACGGCGATCGCCCCCGGTTCGACAACCTGCCCACCCGCGGCACCCGCCGCTGACCGACCTGGTGGGGCGGACGTGTTCCGTCACGGTCACGGGTGATCCTCGATCTCTCTGGTTCGGAT